>DMAO01000366.1 GCA_003446545.1 Sphaerochaeta sp. | reverse complement strand
CTTCTGACCAACCAGTATATCACCGATATCTTCAAGCTCAATGGGGGAGTGACGGTAAAACGGACCCTTCCGATGCGGGAGAAGTATCTGGAGTCCATCAGACTCAGTAGCTATTTTGTTGAGCTCATCACTGAGCTGAACACCTCCATTTGGGTCGCCCAGAAAAGTGGTCGGGCCAAGGATGGTCTTGATGTGACCACCCCTGCCATCATAAAGATGCTCCATCTTTCGCAAAAGCGTAAGGGGGGGGGATCCTTCAGCGATGTCATCAACAAATGTCACATCGTACCTATCTCCATAAGCTATGAGTATGACCCTTGTGATATCATAAAGAGCGTAGAAGAGGTGGGACGCTTGAGAAGAGGCGAGCAACCCAAGAAGAAGTACGAGGACCTTATCAGCATCACTCGTGGTCTGAAAGGGTATAAGGGTAGAATCCACATCGCGTATGGAGAGCCTCTGAAGGGGGTCTTTGCCAATTCCGATGAGGTGGCTGCCGAGATTGACCGCCAAATTCATCTGTCCTACAAGTTGTGGCCTACCAACTGTTTTGCCTATGACTACCTTGAGCATACCGATATGTTTAAGAAAGAGTATGCCTCTTTCGATACTGAAGCCTTCCTTGACCGCTTCAGGAATCAGAGAGAGGATGTGCGGTTGTTTGCACTCAACTCGTATGCCAATCCAGTCCGATCATTTCTCAAGGCACAGGCGAAGTAGATATGAAGGCAAGGCTGCAGTTTTCATCTATGGTGATCCTAGCCTTGTTGCTCTGCTTTTCTTGTACACGGCCTTCCTTCACCCTGATGGGGATACACACAGGAGTTAGTCGTGTCTCTTATCTTGATAGTGAGGGTGCTCTTACCTCTAGCTATGAGAGCCTCAGTGTTTTCATTGAGAGCGAAGAGGGTGCCAACCTGCAGATGGAGGTCACTTCCCCTGATGGGCTTACCACCTGGTTGTTTCCAGCATCTACAAGGAGTGTGGACAAGCAGGGTTTCTATGGGAAGGCAGGACTCTCTCTTGGGCAGTGGATGAGCCTTCCCAGAGGAGAGTGGAGCCTTCGGGCCCTCCGCTCTGACGGGCGTACGATTACCGAACATTTTACACTGGAGGAAGGTGCAGAGGCTACTTCTTTTCAGCACCACCTAAATGCTGAAGAAGGAACGCTCGTCCTGGATGGGCAGGTCAGAGAGTGTGCCATACAGCTTCTGGACGAAAAGAAAAAAACACTGTATTCCACTCTCACTACAGATCAGACACTAGAACTCTCAAAACTCTATCCACAATGGGACAGGGTGCGCTTTATTGGGCTTGCCTGGTACGATGAGGCAGCCAGGCAGAGCCAAATAGTCTGGTATACCCTCTAAGTCCTCCCAACAGCCCTAGCAAGTTCGTCTTTGTTGAGTCTCACTACAAAGGTCCTTCCATGGGGGCAGGTGGGATCTTCCAAGGCAAATACCTTTTTGAGCAACTCTATTGCAGTGGTGCGGTCAACATTGTCACCGCCTTTAATTGCTGCATGGCATGCTACGATGGCATAGAGACCTTTCTCTATCTCTTTGGCATCGCCCGCATGGCCTTGGATAAATGAGACCACCTCCTTTTCAATGGATTTGTACAAGGCTGGTATGGCAAGAAGTTGCCACTGTAGCGGTTCTTTCCTTTCAAGTTTGATGCCCAGGTTAAGATAGACGTCAAGTCGCTCCTGTAGGTAGGTATCGACATCCCTCTCCACTTCAAACTCTACAGGTATCATCAGGGCCTGCACCTCCTGGCGAAGCCTCACAGCATCAAAGAGAATGCGTTCATGGGCTGCATGTTGGTCCACTAGAAAGAGTTCATCCCCCTTTTGGGCTATAAGGAAGAGGTTGAAGGCTTGTCCAAGATAGATAAAGCTCTCCTCTTGTGTCTGCTCTGCCCAGATATCGATCTCTTCACTTCTTCGCGATGTCTCCATCCTGTTCACTTGCAGTGCCTCTTTGGCCTTTTGGAACCAGAGTGGGTCTGAGGGTTTGTTCTGGTGGGTGTAGGAATATCCCTTCTCGTGGGAAGAAGTGCCTATACCCTGCGAATTAGGTGAATCATATGAAGCAGTAGGTGAGAAGTCTGAAAGGTTGGGAGAAGGGAAGAGGTTCTGTTCTGTCTCTGTGAGGTTCGTCTGTACCTCCTTGATAAGGCGGGGTAGGGTTCCCTTAATCTGGCTTGCTATCATAGAGACAATCTGGTGATGGATCTCTGCCTTGTTGCGTAGCTTGGCTTCCCGTTTGGTGGGATGGATGTTGAAGTCCACGAGTGTAGGGTCTACGGTGATGAAGAGATAACAGTAAGGGAAGGAGCCTCCTGGTAACAGCTCACCATAGCCATACGTCACGGCTTGGACCAGGGCATAGTCCTCAATAGGGCGGTCATTGATGTAGATCTTTATATGCGATCTGTCACTACGGAATATTGCAGGGGAGGAGCAGACCGCATAGAGGCTGAATCGGGCGGCGGTCTGCTGAAGTTCGAGCATCTCTGATGGGATAATGTTCTGGCTTGTCGCTAGGGCATCGAGAACTCGCTCTTTTGGTGATGTGGCATTCAGGTCGAGGCGTAGTTTTCCGTCTGTGTAGAACTTGAATGAACGTTTGGGGAACGCGAGAGACTTTTCAAGGAGTATGTTCTTGCACATGGTCGCTTCTGTGGAGGGGCGCTTGAGGAATTGCCTTCGGGCCGGTATCTCCTTGAAGAGGCCTTCCACTGTCACTTTGGTTCCCTGCTCAGGGCCTCCAGGCATAACTGGGCTCTTGTGACCATTGTCGATGGTAATGCAAGCAGCCTGCGTTCCTTTGTACATACTGGCAATGGTTATCTTGGAGACAGAGGCTATGCTATAGAGCGCTTCTCCCCGAAAGCCCATGGTTGAGAGCTGGTACAGGTCATCAAGGGAAGATACCTTGCTGGTGGCATGACTCTCGCAAAGTAGGGGAAGGTCCTCCTCTGCTATACCATCGCCATCATCAATGACGGTGATCTCTTCCAAGCCCCCTTCCACTACACTCGCTGTAATACTCGTGGAGTTGGCATCAAGGGCGTTGTCTATCAGTTCCCTCATTACAGACGCTGGTCGTTCTATCACTTCTCCGGCAGCAATACGCTGTGCTACCAAAGGGTCGAGTCGTTTGATATTCATGGGAACAATGTAGCATGTTTATTCCGTTAGGGCAAAAGGTAAGGGCCCGTTGGCCCTTATCCTTTAGAACTGCACTCCCAATTTGTAGGATGCTGTAAGGGTAATCTTAGGTATCGTATATTCGGTCACACTGACCGGGTAGGCTGCCTTGGCCTTAATCGTAAGGTCTCCTTTCGTAAACCCGACAGAGAGGAAGGACGTTGAGCGTGATCCTCCGAAGAGGGCGAGAAGATCCTTGCTACCATCGGCGACCTCTGAAATTGTTTGTCCAATGCCCACCTCCTGCAGACCCATGGAGAAGGTGATTGCCTTCTGCTTGTAGGAGAGTGTGAGCTGGCTGAAGTCAGCCTAGTAAGCACCTGCGCCATCAGCGAGGGTGAGGTCACTGGCAAAGGGCAGGTTCACCGTCAGGCGGGCATCAAAATGTTCCCCTACAAATCCTGTCTCGGCAAAGATGTCAAAGATTGAGTTGTAGGATGCTGTATTGATCGTCATGTCGAGAAGTTCACTGGTCAATAGATTCCTATTCTCACCCTTACGTAGGGATCCCAGTACCTTCGCTGAGAATGAGCCTTGCTTCAGTGATAGGCCAGCACTCATCTGATAGTTTGGGAACAGGGAGGTGAGGCCAAGGTCTAGGAACTGATCAAAATCAAAGGTCGGGTATGCTGGAAGATATCCGCTGGCTGATACCAATAGGGAGAGCTGGGTTGTGCGGATATCGATCAAGGGGAGGAGGAAGGTAATATTCGGGTAAAGATTGACTTGAGTTTGTGTAATCTTGGCTAGGGTCCCAAGGGAAACCGAGAAACGATACCCCTCTTGTTTCGCATATTCCAGAGAAAAAGACGAGAACTGATGTTTGCTAGCTAGGAGATTTGTTACATAGAGGTCATCAAAGTAGAGTGTAGAAGAGAAAGACCCCATCTCTATCCTATTATACAGTCCCAGCTTGGGATTTTCGCCAAAACGAGGGGCAAAATACTGGTTGGTTAGGGTACCGTGGTACTGATTGTTGTCCAAAGCAAAGAAGAAGGGAGATGTCGTATAGCCAACACGTGCTGATGAGATGAACTTGAAGCCATAGGCCAGCGTCTCAAGGTTTCCTGTTGGTAAGGTAGTTGCGTCTGAGCTGAAACTTGAAAAATCTTCAGTGCTCACAGAAGACTGAAGTGTGAGGGCAAGACTCTTGTAGGTAACATACGGTTTGAGCGTGAGAGTATGTTGCATGGTATCGCTATCAGTTCCATCGAAGAGGAAGCTATAGGATGTTTGTAGTCCTACTGAGCCTGCTTTACTATCCTCTTCCTGGGTAAACATGATACCTAGGGGTTTCTCCTGTTTGAGGGTTGTCTCTTCTGGGGGTATGGGCTCTGTTGTTACCAAGGGCTCTTCGATAGCTACAGGCTGTACAGGTTCGAGCTCTGCTTCAGCCACAGTAGCTTTTTGTTCTGTTGTTGCAGGCTGCACTTCAATTGCTTCAGGTGCATCAGGCTGTGCAGGTTCGCTTACTGCTACAATCGGCACAACAGATGTGATCAATGAAGGTTTTGCAGTGGTGACGATTACTTCAGGTTCTGCCTCTGTAATAATGTTCACAAGAGAAGGGACTTTAGGTGCCATAGCTTGTACAGTTATTACAATGCGGTCTACTGGTCGGGGGATGATCGAAGAGGTAAGAGATTGGGGGATAGAGGGTACCTTGACGGGTTCAATCGTTACAGATATCTGGTATGGTATGGGTGGCTTGACTGTTTTAGTCACCTCCACAGAGGCAAAGGAGGGAGCCTTTGATGGCATAATGATTACCCCCGGTTGCATACTAGGAGGCTCCACCTTCAAGGCTCTTTGCAGGGCAGAGGAGAACTTGGGCAATGAAGGTATCTCTAATGTTTCCGTTGCCATCTCACTGATCAGCTGTTTGGCAAGCATGAGATCAGGATAGGTGGCGTATGTGAGGTAATAGCCGGCAGCAACGGGCTTGGGTTTTGTTTGGCTCTCTTGCATACCCAATTTCTGAAATGCCCCAATAGTCCGTGTAGCACGGGTAATGGAGTTGTAGGAGGTCGCCTCTCCCTTGAATATAGTAGCTGATTCTTCAACATCGTCAGTGATGACTAACATCTCACCGTCACCGGTAAGCTTGAAGAGGGATACCGGAGTTGCTACGCTTAAGGTACCACCTTCCATATCATAGGTGTTGAAGGTTGCTTTTCCCTTTACCAGGTAGAGGCTGGGATTGTTGCTGATGAGGTCCCCTGTTATAAGGATGGAATCTTCATACAGGTTGATGGAACCCTTAGGGGTGATGATGAGGATAGGGGAGTCTGGATTTAGTATGATCCACCCCTCTCCAATATTGGAAGCCACCTCGACAGTTGTATCAAGAGCGACGCCTTGGCTGTCAAACATACGGATGCTGCCAATGTCACCGTCACCAATGAATACAGAATCCTCGGCAGCAATGCTAGACAAGACTAAAGCTACTACCAAGGCAAGGACTACTCTTTTACGTACCCGACTCATATCTGCTCCCTATAGGATTGAAATCCTCACTGCTGTATCTACTTGTAACGTCGATTGGGCTAGATCATCATAAACCATGCTAAGCCCAATCGTAAATGAATAGGGTTTAATCTTTATGATGGTCGATGCGGTAATTTCAACATTACGCAATGTATACAAGCCTTCAAAAAACCCTTCACCACCGTCACCACCAGTAGGGATAGGATAAAGCTTTTCATAGCTCAAGTCCAGTGAAACGATATTGAATAAGCGTTTGTCAATCCGTGCATTTGCCTGGAACTTATAGTTGGAGAAATTACCATTAGAGTAATCACTGCGAATTCTTGTTCTGAGATATGCCCCTAACTTGGTGAAGTTCAAACCCGCCGTCATATCAATCCTCATCGACCCAACAGACAGGATTGACTTGTCTCGATCCGCTTGTGTCAGTTGCTCGAATCCTGAATCAAAATAATCGGTATAGTACGTACCGAAGGCGGGAATGGTAAGGCTGGTATTGAAGAGGAAGAAGCTTCGCGAATGGCCGAAGATGCCATAGCGGGTGGCTAGAGTCGGTTGCGAAGAGGAGGCTCCTGGAGTTTGGATTAGCAGATCAGCAAAGAAGGCAAGGTTGAAGTGGTTACGGGCTACCAAGGGGATTCCCATATCTATGGCAATAAGCTTTCGTGTGTGAGGATTTTCACTATCAATAAAGGAGACTGAGGGGTTTTCAGCAAAACTAACCCCAAATTCTACGTGTGAGAAATAGGATTCAGGGTACTTCAGGGTGAAAGGTCGTGAGTACATTCTCCACGCCAAGAGCGTTGGGTTAAAAAGGTCATTGGTGACAAATTCAAAGCCTGCATTGGAGACATGGACGAGCGTGCCATCGAGGGTGACGTTCAGTCCTGGTCGAGTAACATGTGTCCCTACCCCCAGATCAAAGAACCCATTGAGCAAGGCTCCATCGCCTAAGGTGATGCCTGCAAGCTTCCCATAACGGACATATATGGGTTCATACCGATCACCCCACTGGATGTACCGTATGAACGAACTGTAATGCAGGAGTACTGCCATACTATAGTCACCGATGCTCTGATCAGCCTCTCTCGGGGGAAGTTCCCAGTAAGAGAAGTCAAGGGTGATGCCAAAGGGGTCGTTAACAGCCTGACCCTGTAACTTGAGATCGAGTTGGAATGATAGTCTGTTAAAGGAAAAGTCTGGGGCATACGAGATGCTGAAAAAGCCATCCGAGGTAGCAGTACCTTCAAGAAGACCCCCAACGGAATCTTCAAGTTGGCCTTGACCTAGGTCAATGGGGTTAGTAACGCTAGGGCTTTCCGCTTGTCCACTTCTTGGTAGTAGGTCAGTTCCTGTAGCAGCATCATTTGCGTTGAGAAGAACAAGCACAAAGAGCATGACGAACAGGAACAGTAAAATCCTTTTGTTCACAGGCCCTTTCTCCTCCCTCTCCGTATATAATCACACATATGAACTATAGCTGTAAACCTAGTACAAGGCAAATAAGTTACAACCGACCTACAAATGTATGGGCATTGTAGATATGCTCCCTGGCAAACTTATCTATGTGAACGAGCTGTTTAACCAGAGGTTTTACTTGGGAGCGGATATTGGACTGGTCAAAAGGACAAACCGGTTTTATCACAGGCAAGTTATAGTGGGCAACTAGCTGTTTCAGGTTGTTTTCATGGATTTCTATCATTGGCCTGATCATCTGGATCTTTCCATCGAAGAAGGGTTGCACCGGTTGCATTGTAGAGAAATTGCCACGAAAACAGAGGTTCATGAGACTCGTCTCCACCAAGTCATCAAGGTGGTGACCCAGAGCGAGGACAGATATCCCTCTCTTCTCACACTCCTCAAAGAGGATACGCCTACGATTACGCGAGCAGAGATAGCAGTTGAATTCCCCTTTGAAGGAATCAGGGTACTGGTGTTCATCCTTTATGGAAAACTCGATATCGAGAGATGCAAAGAACTGCGCAAGTTTTGCCCTAAATTCATCAGGAATAGGATGCTCTATCCAATTTATCATCAGAGCCTGTAGTTCATAGTCTATGGGCATCCACTTTCTTCTGAGAGAGAGTGCCAAGGCAAGTCCGAGCGAGTCCTTGCCTCCCGAGACGGATAGGAGGACCTTCTCCCCCTCTCTAATCATGGAATAAGTGTTGATGGCTTTGCCCGTATGTTTGATGAAACGCCTCACCCAAGGGGGAATGTCCCCCTCGATGAGTTTTGTATAGGAAAGTTTTTCTGGAAGCTCGTGCATAGTTAGGACTCCAATGCCTCCAGGAGCACTTCAGCCGCTACATAGGAGGGTGTGAAGATTCTGGTTTTTCTTAGGTTCTTTGTAAAGACCTTTCCCACATCTTGTGAAAAAACCGTATCTGCTTTGTTGAATGCTAAGGCCGTACCATCCTTGCGTATGAGGGGGATATCAGATTCAAACAGGATAGGTTCAGGAATGTCTATGATCACCTGATACCTCTCCAAACTTTTATAGGTAGTGCTAAGCTCCTGCCAAAGATGCTCCTCCATGACACGACGGCCTGACAATGATGAGGCTTGTTTGTCCAATATGCGTGTCATGTCAAAATCCTCCTCAAAACGACAGCTGAGCATGTTGTTGTCCTTTACTTGCGAAAAAAGAGCCAAAGGCTTGAACGTACGGGTCTCGGGGACCATGAAAAACTGTTCGTCATCAAGGACATACAGGTCTTCTGGAGCAAGGATGCCCTCCTCCAGAGAGCAGAGCAGCGCCTTCTTGATCATGGCCGTAGCACTGCGTACCCTCGTATGCCAGTAGACGTTCTTGTACATGAGATATTTGCTGAACAAGAGGTGCTCCACTGACCCTGCAGCAGAGAAAGGAAGTGCCGGTTTGCCGTTGAAGATCATCAGACGGTTGGTGATGAAGGAGACATCCTGCATGCCATAGGGGACCCCACAGAAAAATGCATCACGATTGAGGTAATCAAGCTTGTCCGGGTCAAGGGCTCCTGATAACAAACTTCTGTAAAAGAGGATCTCAGCATCACCGGAGGGAAGGCTTTCGTCGATGATGGATGCAACCAGGGAGGGCGAGCACCCGCATTCTAGGATGGAATCATGGAGTTGGCGGTCCTCTTCAATGTATGAGGCGGCTATCGTCTCACGGGAACGGAGGGGTAGTTCCTTCAGCGAATGGGCAAAGGGGAAGTGTCCGATATCATGCAGGAGGGATGCACAAAGGAAGGTGCGCATCCCTTCCTCACTTAGGATAGTATCCTCACCGCTACTCAAGGATTGTCTGAGCAGGTTGGTCAGGATGGTGTAGCTGATATGATAGACCCCAAGACTATGGCCTAAGCGGGTATGTACTGCCCCCGGGTAGAGGTGGAAGGTGGGCCCGAGTTGTTTGATCCTGCCCAGCTTCTGCACAGCAGGAGTGAGATAGATACGCTTGAGTTCCTCACTGAGGTGGACATCCTTCCATAGGGGGTCTCGGATGCTTACATTGTAGTGTGTATAGAGACTGGAGAGTTTTTTGGCTACAGTGATATTCATACCTGCATAGTAAGGTCAACCATGAGCTGTGTAAAGTAGTGAAATGGGGGAAGGGGCCCTGCAGCCAATGCAGAGCTCCCTCCCCCATGTACGTATACCCTATTCCTCAGAGCCTTGACTTAGGAAAAGATGTTTGCACTCTTTCCCCAGTCATAGTTGAGCTCCTTGAGTACCTCTCGGCTGGGCATGGGGTAGAAGAGGATGCTCTTTCCTTTTGCAATGTAGAAGCCAGTATCGATTATCTGGTAGGTGAACTTTGAATCAAAAGAGCGGTCGATGGTCTTGGTGATCTTGTCCTCTTTGTCTTTCACCTCATTGATGCATTCGATCACATGCTCAAGATCACGTTCGAACATGCTGCCAATATTGCCAGTCTCTTCTTTTTCATCGAAATTTATTCGTGTGACATCGTTGAAGATAATGGCAGGCACAGTGATCTTCTTTTCCGTATCGTTGATGATGTAGTCAGCCAAGGCCTTTGGCTCCAGGGAACTTGCAATGAACGGGTGTACCGGACAATGTTCCTTGTACAGGCCATACCCACCCCAGTTGGTTGGCTTTTTGTAAGGCTCTTGCGAGAGCCTGAGCGTTGATCCATCCTTATTTACCAAATAAATATCCTTATATTGGTCAAGGGGAATATGCTCGATGACACGATAGATGGAAAGGTACAGCGAGTGCTTCAGGGTGCCATCAGGACGGGATACGCATTTTCTCTTTGCATAGTCCCAGTCAAAATACTCTCCAAACCCGCTAGTAATCTCTGCAAACATGAGCCTCTCTGCAGAGCCTTTCTTTGAACCTCTTGCCATATAGGAACCAAACATCTTAGGTTCGAGTTGAGAAGCTATCAGAGCTTCAATAGGAGAAAATACTACATAATAATACAACATCGCACACTCCTCTTTTTTACTTCATAAGAAAGGAAAATAGGTTATATTTGCTGAAGATGGACACCGAGATCAAGGACACAATTGCCATAATCTTAATCAGGATATCCAAGGATGGTCCCACGGTATCTTTTAGAGGATCACCTACCGTATCGCCTACAACAGCGGCCTTATGGGCATTGGAACCTTTACCACCGTAGTGGCCGTTTTCGACATACTTCTTTCCATTATCCCACGCTCCTCCAGCATTTGCCGTATAGAGGGCAAGCATGACAGAAGAGAGTGTTGTTCCAATGAGCAGCCCACCAACAAACTCAGCACCGAAGATAAAGCCGGTCACCAAGGGAGTCGCAACGGAGATGAGGGCGGGAACCCGCATCTCAGACAGGGCCCCGGCACTGCTGATGCTGATACAGGTCTTGTAGTCCGGAAGGGAGGTCCCGAGTATTATGCCAGGGTCTGCCTTGAACTGGCGCCTTACTTCCTGAACCATTTTTCTTGCTGCGTTTGCAACAGCTTCGATTAGCAGGCCACTGAACAGATAGGGAAGAGCAGCCCCAACCAAAGCCCCTACAAGGGTAAGAGGGTTTACCATGTTGAGCATCATCGCCGATCCATGGACTATATTCTCGCCTGCCTGTGCATAGAGATAGGAGGAAAACAGCGAAAGGGCAGCAAGTGTTGCCGATCCTATGGCAAATCCTTTTCCTATGGCGGCAGTGGTATTTCCCACTGCATCAAGCTTATCGGTTATGCCTCGGACATCAGGGTGCAGTTTTGCCATTTCGCTTATGCCCCCGGCGTTATCGGCAATGGGTCCGAATGTATCAACAGAAACTGTCACTGTCACAAAGCTCAGCATGCCGATGGCTGCCATCGCGACTCCGTAGAGCCCTGCTGTGACATTCGCTGCGATGATGGCAAAGCCCAGGACCAGAACGGGTGCGATAACAGATATCATACCGACACTCATCCCTTCGGTGATGGTAAGGGCCGCCCCTTCCTGGGAACTTGCGGCAATCTTCTGGGTTGGTTTGAAGTCATAGCTGGTGTAGTATTCGGCAATTTGTCCGATGACAATACCACTTACTATACCAAGGACTGCACAGGCCCAGGGTGAGAGGGCCCCCATAGCAAAATGGATGTTGCTGAGGTCCTCTGATCTGAAAACAAGATAGGATACGACTCCTGAAGAAAGAATCGTCAGGCCTGCGCCCATAAAGGTCGCTGCATTGAGCTCCTTGTGGGGGTTCGCGGAGACTTTCTTTACCAGCAGGAAGAGAATACCCAGCATGGAAGAGATGATACCAACTGCAGCTATGAGCAGAGGTACATAGATTAGCTTCGCAACTAGGGATGCGGGTATGTCTCCGTTGGAAAAAAAGATGTATGCTGCCAAGATCATCGCAGACACAAGGGCCCCAACATAACTTTCCAAAAGGTCTGATCCGAGTCCTGCCACATCCCCAACATTGTCCCCTACGTTGTCAGCTATGGTCGCTGGGTTTCTCGGGTCGTCTTCAGGGATACCTGCTTCAGTCTTTCCTACAAGGTCAGCACCCATATCAGCCGCTTTGGTGTAGATTCCCCCACCTACTCGGTTGAACATCGCTATGATGGAACATCCAAGGGCGTAGGAGCTGATGGTCATTGTGAAGGGGATGTCTGAAATGCCCAGCCAGTTAGTGTGGAATACCAGGTTTTCGGGCGATACCTGCTTGAGCAGAACGCCAAACACCACGTAGACGATGGCAAGGCCAAGAAGGGCAAAGCCACCGACACAGAGGCCCATGACCGAACCTCCTCTGAATGCTACGCGCAAGGTCTGACCTAAGCTTTTCGTAAGTCGAGCCTCATTGGATACCCGTACATTGCTTATCGTAGCAATATTCATACCAATCCAGCCAGCACTGGCACTCATGGTAGCTCCCAGGATAAAGGCAAATGCACTGGATACGGAGACGACGACCCCAAGGAGAATGGCGATGACAACAGAAACCTTAATGATAACTGAATACTCGAGCACCAAGAAGGCTCTTGCCCCTTCCTGGATAGCAGCAGCAATCTGTTGCATCTCTTCAGTTCCGGCATTCTTTTTCTTCACGCCATAGTAGTTGACCGCGGCAAATACTATGGCTCCTATTGCAACGATGATAACAAATCCAATCATATTGTATTCCTCTATAAATTAATGTAATACATATGGTGCTATACCCCATGAATTATATTGTAATGCATATAAGGCCACAAACCAAGAATTTTTGCCCCTCGTTTTAGCCTCCTTAAATCCACAGCGGTTTTTTTGGTATACTTTGGGCAATTGTGAACTCCTCAAAATTCCCAGATACCATCTAGAACCAGTCTATATTGGTCCATAGTACTGTTTTTATTTGACAAATTGAAACTCATCGTCTACACAATAGATATGAATAAACACAATGGTTTATGTCTTGTCCTTGTTTGTCTGCTGATGATATCACCAGTGACAGCGTTACCGCTCTCCACACAGCTCTCCTTTACCTCTGATGAACCCCAACTTGGTCAGGACCTTGCAATTGGACAGTTGATCCAGCCGGAACCGCTTTCCAGTGAGGCCTATACAGCCCAGGCCCTTGCAACCCCTTACTCCCTTGATTGGGTAGAGAAGTATGTTTCCCAGGATGTTCGGTTTGCATTTGTCCGTACCTTTGACAAGGAGCTTTCCCTTCTGCTTCCCCAGACTAGGTTTTCCTTGGGAAAGGCCATCAAGGGTCGGGACAGTATCTCAGTCCCCTTCAGGTATGGCGAAGAAATGCGCTATGGAACGTTTGTCTGGGTAGAGATATCCCAAGGGGTATACACCCTGGTTTCCATTACGCTCAACCCCTAATACCAAGCCTGTATATTTGTTCTAATGTGTTATCTGGAACTATTTTGCTCTTTTATATCGAATTCGTTCACTTGCTATCCCATGTATCAATGCTAAAATAGAGTATTCATATAGACTTTTTGGAGGTACCTATGAAAAAGACTCTGCTTTTATTGTTTGTAGCGTTGATGGTTCTCTCACCGCTTGTTGCGCAAGGATCTAAGGACGATGGGGCTGCTGCCAAGGAATTGGTCGTATATGCAAGTGTCGATGAAGCGAATGCTGTGAAGATTCTCGATGCCTTTACCAAAGATTCCGGCATCAAGACAAGTTTTGTACAACTTTCCTCAGGACCTGCCCTTACGAGGATTCAGGCCGAGAGTGGCAGACCCCAGGCTGATGTCTGGCTAGGGGCTCCCAGTGACAACCATGTCACAGCCAAGGTGGAAGGATTGACTGTCCCCTATAAGGGGCCTTCCTTTGATGGCCTTGGCGAAGAGTTCAAGGATGCCGATGGCTATTGGAGAGGCTTCTACATGAACCCCCTATGTTTTGGTGTCAATACCACCTCACTTGCAAAAAGAGGGGCGCCCATGCCCACGAGCTGGGCTGATTTGCTCAAACCTGAGTATAAAGGGCTGATCCAGGTCCCAACGCCACAGGCTTCAGGGACTGCCACCACCATGGTCTACTCCTTGATAGAGATTATGGGTGAGGATGAAGCCTTTGCGTATATGGCCAAGCTCAATGCCAACATCCAGACCTATACCTCTTCTGGTACCGGTCCTTCAAAGGGTGTTAATGTCGGAGATGCAGCCATCGGCATTCAGTTCTCTCCTGCATTCTTCCAGATGAAGGCCAATGGACAGCCTGTTGAGATTGTCTTCCCAACCGAAGGTTTCGGCTTTGAGTTCCCCGCCGCATCGATTCTCAAGGGAGCCAAGAATTATGAGGCTGCCAAGATTTTCATGGATTGGCTAATCAGCAAGAAGGGTCAGGATGTTCTCAAATCGACCGGAACGTATTTCTACCCCGTCATCGATGATGCTGAGATTGATCCTATCATGCCAGCTTTCTCCTCCTTGGATGTGGTTGGGATTGATCTTGCTCTCTACAGTTCCCGTAAGGCTGAGTTGGTGGAACGTTGGGTCAGCGAAGTTCTCTCCGCATCTAAATAATCCCAAATTGTGTGTATCGGTGGTGTGCTTTTGCACATCGCCGATTCTCTTCTCTTTGTTTTCTCATCTCTTCTTCATGAGGTATCCATGATCAAAACCTTTGCGAAACGTAAGTGGCATGGCTTGGTAAAGCTCAGCAAGGATCCCTTGTTGCTGTGCGTTATAGTCGTTCTGCTGCTCGCCCTCATACTCTTCATTATCTATCCTCTGTTGAAAGTCTGTATCGTCAGCTTTCAGGTTGATGGGCGGTTTTCTTTCGATAACTTCACCTCAGTAATCACCTACAGCAATGGCTACTATATGAAGGCGCTATGGAACTCCCTATGGATGGGGTTCGCTACCGCTACCATCGGTACTTTCATAGCATATATCTTTGCCTACTCACTGACTCGTGCAAACATCAGAGGCCATAGGTTTTTCAACCTCATTGCCACCATCCCCATTATCAGTCCTCCCTTTATCGGAGCCCTTGCTGTGGTCATGCTCTTTGGGCGCAACGGCTTCGTCAGCTCAACCATACTAGGTATGGAAAATGCCAATGCATATGGACCGAAAGGGCTACTCTTTGCCCAGGTCCTAACGTTTTTTCCTGTGGCATATATCACCTTACGCGGAGTGTTGGAGTCCATCAGCCCGACTCTCGAAGATGCTGCGATGGATCTTGGAGGTAACCGTTTTACCATATTCCGTAAGGTGACCCTTCCTCTGTCGATTCCGGGTATAGCCAGTTCTGTTCTGGTACTGTTTGTGGAGTCCCTCGCTGACTTTGGTAACCCTTTGGTACTTGCAGGCGCCCAATTCCCAATTCTCTCTGTCCAGGCTTACTTGGAAATTACAGGAATGGGTAACTTTGCCAAGGGCTCTGCGTTGGCTTTCATTCTCTTGGTTCCCTCTGTATCGGCGTATATGTTGCAAAAATATTGGGTCAGCAAAAAACAGTATGTGACAGTTACCGGAAAACCTACCCAGTCTTCGAATACCATGGTGAGCAAACAGGCCAGATGGCTCCTGTTTGCTGTCTGCTGTGTAATCGCTTTTTTTATCATCCTTGTATACGCAAGCATAGTTTGGGGCGCTTTTGCCTCCTCATGGGGTAATAGCGCAAAACTTACCCTTGATAACTTTGTGTACGTTTTCAGGGTAGGCTTCGAATCGGTGCTCGATACCATAGTCATCGCAGGACTTTCAACTCCGATAGCTGGTGTGCTTGGCATGGTCATTGCCTTCCTTGTGGTTCGGAAGAACTTTATGGGAAGAAAGTTTATGGAGTTTTCCAGCATGCTGAGCTTTGCCGTCCCTGGGACAGTAGTTGGTATCGGGTATATCCTTGCCTTCAACCAGACCCCTTTCTATCTTACTGGGACCCTTGCCATATTGCTGTTGAATTTCATCTTCCGCTATCTTCCTGTAGGGGTGCAGGGGGGCGTAGCTGTACTTAGCCAGATAGACCCATCCATCGAGGAGGCTGCCATCGACTTGGGTGCTGACACCAATACAACCTTCCGAAAGGTTACCCTGCCCCTTATGATCCCAGCTTTTTTCAGCGCCTTGCTCTACTCGTTTGTCAGGAGTATGACAGCTATCAGCGCTGCTATCTTCCTGGTTTCAGCACGATGGAAACTCATGACTGTACAGATTATGAGCCAGGTAGAAAGCGGACGCATAGGCTCCGCTGCTGCTTTCAGCCTCATTTTGGTTGCCATCATCTTGGTGGCTATGTCAGTCATCAAGCTGTTCTTACGGGTAAAATATCATACGAAGAGTTCCATCCTCATCCGTTAGGAGAAGTATAAAGCATGAGTGTAACACTGGTTAATGTGACTAAGATCTTCACCGATCAAGACGATACAAGTAAAGAGTTCACAGCGGTAAAGAATGTGAACATTGAAATCCGAGAAGGGGAGATGGTCACCTTCCTTGGCCCCTCGGGGTGTGGAAAGACCACAACCTTACGAATCATCAGCGGGTTTGAGCAGCAGACCAAGGGTGATGTCTATATTGATGGCAAGCTGGTCAACGACCTGCCAGCCAACAAACGCGACTCCTCAATGGTATTCCAGTCCTATGCTATCTTCCCTCACCTTACCGTAGCCCAGAACATCGGGTTTGGACTTGAACTGCGAGGGTTTAAAAAGACGGAGAT
>DMAO01000294.1 GCA_003446545.1 Sphaerochaeta sp. | reverse complement strand
AGGACCATCTCGAAGGCCTTCCCATTACCCTTACCCTCCTAGTCGACAACAAGGGCTACATGATGTTACCCACATCAAGCGATTACATGAAGGCAGGCCACGGCGGGCTTCCTACCGGAGGAATGGGGTCAATCTGCCCAGTACCACTACAGGAATCTGTCAGCAAGTCTCTTGTCGACACCATCATAGAACCGACACTCTTTGGGTTGAAGGCCGAGAAGATGGCCTATAAGGGAGTGCTGACCATCAGCGTCATCATCACCAAACAAGGCCCGATACTTGTAGATTATCACGTACGATTCAATGATCCGGCGGCACAAGCCATCGTTCCTCTGCTCAGAACCGACATCATCGACATCCTTACCGCTATGAAGGAAGACACGCTCTCTACCTTTACCCTTGAGGTTTCCACCAACTCTGCTGTCGCTCTTGTGGTAGCATCTGAAGGGTACCCAGAGGATCCTGTAGTAGGCAAAGAGCTAAAGCCCATCCCTGCTGCGCTCATGAGTAACGCCTTTATGGGTTCCCCATTCTACTTCTTTGGCGGTGTACACTCTGACAACGGAACGCTGGTAACCGATGGAGGCCGCTGTGTCACCGTAGTGGGTATAGGGTACAACATCATGGATGCCAACAAAAACGCCTATAAGGGAGTCAAGCATATCTCATTCCCAGGAGCTTGGTACCGCCCCGATATCGGGGATAGCTTCTTTACAAACTGACCAAGAAAATAGGCTCTTTTCGGTAACGAGGAGCCTTTTCCCCAAACAAAGACACCCTAATTTTCCCTTATCACAATATTTCTCAAACAGTGAAAACCATACAGAAAAGGACACCACTTCAACAGGTGTCCTTTTGGAGAGTATATGCCTCTTTGTTCTGTATCGTTATAGAGAGATCAAGCCTGCAAGATCATCAGTGACGATGACCTCATCTTCTGGTGATGCCTGTACAGCATAGGCAGGGAGCTCATACATCTCAAGCCAGACGTCCTGGGGTGCATCAGGATTGGCTACCAGGGCGGGGATGGAGATGATGGACATCTCCTCCATCAGAGGCAGCTTGAACTTCCTGGTGATGCTTATCTCATTCCAGCCAGCATCTGTATAGGATACTGTGATGGTATGCGTCTGCCGTACCACATCAACCTTGTCCCTATCCCGTGGGTAGAACTCAAGGGAAGGGAGCTTGTTCACCTGTACCTCAACCATCTTCAAGGCAGTAATTTCCTCACCATTTACGGTAATGGTCTTGTTGTCCAAAAGGACAGTATGCTGCTTTCCAATGAAGAACAGCATCATGGCAAACAACAGGATAACCACTATCGCTACTGCGCGTATCAGAAAGGTCCTATCAAAGGTCATCTTCATACCTCAACCCCCTGTTCTTGTGCAAGGATCTGCCCTGCTATACCCCGGTCATGTTTCTTCCTGATCTCGTAGAGAACCAGCGAGACAGTGATGACTCCATAGGAGACAAAGACTCTGAAGTACTCACCAAGCTGTGCCTGACCGATAAGGTTCTTTCCCGCCATGGGCGAAACGATGAACATGAGGTGAAACAGGATGACTCCCAAGAAAACATTACGAATCTTTGCATGGCTTACGGTCGCACCTCCAACAAGGAGGGCGGCAACACTGAACATGCCGATCTGCATATGGCTGTTATAGGTATTGAGGGTTCCAATGTTCTGCAGGTAGATGATCATACCATACCCTGCAAACACCGTTGAGATGACAATAGCGACGATACGGGTATGCTCAACCTTGATTCCAGATGCCCGGGCAACTTCCATATCCTGTCCGACTGCGCGCATATCCTGTCCAAGCTTGGTCTTCTTGAACCAGAGGACGAATATACACAGCAGCGAGATTACGATCATGGTGAACAGGGGAATGGGGATATTGAACAGACGAATCATCAAGAGGCTGTCCAATGCCTTCCTTATGCCAATAAGGTTGACGGTATTACGGATACCATAACCACGGGGTAGCAACAGGGCGTTCGAACGGATAGGAATGATGACTCCCATACCATAGAGGACTACCAACTGGTAAATACCATTCATGAAGAAACCGATGATGTAGCTGGTGACCATCTCACGGCCCTTGGCCATGTTGAGGATCTTTCCACACCAGATTCCAAGCGCTACGGAGATGGGTGTGGATATGATCATGGCAAGCAGCATGCCAGGAATCCCGACGATACCCCAGTCACTGATGAAGATCAGGCCAATCTGGCCGGCCATGGCACCGAGTGTCATACCGAAGTTCAGGCCCATACCAGCGAGGATAGGGATCAGCAGGCTGACAATCAAGAAGGAGTTCCGTGCTATTCGGACGACTACCTCACTGACAAGATAGTTGGCAGAGTAGCCACTGAGGGGTATGCCAAAAGCACAAATCACCAAAAAGAGAATTGTTACCGTATTATTTCCCAGAAAGCGTTTCACTTTCTGGAAGTTAGTTCTGTGGAGCGTCATCGAGTTGCCTCCGTTCTTCTGGTCAGGGCATAGAGTATCATACCGTTGGAGACGATAATCCTGATAACCTCAGACATATCGGTATGAATCATTGAATTCATCACTGAAGGGGTCATGGTCAGAATTCCCTGGAATAGGAAGGTTCCAACTATGACGTTCGTAATGGTGGCCTTGTTTACAGAAGCACCTCCTATCAGAATGGCCGATACTGCCGGTAGAGCCATATAGAAAGGTCCCATATAGAGCTGGATAAATCCAAAACTCTGTTGATAGACAAGAATACCTAGTGCTCCAAGCCAGGTAGACATCATCACACTCAAGGCGCGTATGTTATCTACATGTATTCCGCTTGCACGGGCAAACACTGGGTTTGACCCTACAGCAGTCATGGCAGTACCTGTCTTGGTATGCAAAAACGCCCAAACGATAAAGGCAAGCAGTGCAAAGAAGAGGAACATACCAGTAGGTATGGTCAGATGGTCAGTCAAACGGATGGAAAGGAAATCATTGAGCACATGCAAATAATACCCTTCGGTGGAGATGGTCGTACGTAAGCCTGTGCCGGCGTACCCCCAGACCATCGTAGGGTTGTTGTATGGTAACAAGAGCCACATGATACACATGAACGCTACAGAGGAAAAACCCACATAGGTAGCGATCATCATCTCTCCGCCCTTAACCCTGTTGAGCAACTGCCCATATCCCCATCCGAGGATAACGGCAAACGGTGTTGCAAAGACAATTGCCATCATAAAGGAGGCAGGTCCGGTAAAATTGAACTGCATGGAGAGGGTGCCTCCGAGCAGACCTGCTATGATCCCCAAGGGGAGGCCGAAGTTCAGGCCACAACCACTATGGATCATCGGAACCATAGCCAAG
>DMAO01000131.1 GCA_003446545.1 Sphaerochaeta sp. | reverse complement strand
CATACCGAGGCTGCTGATGCAGTTGAAGACAAGCAAGAGGGGGAAGTTTTTCCACCCGACGAAGAAGAAGCCCAATGATCCCAGTGCATAGATGGCGTAGTAGCCGATACAGGTTGCCTTCTTGCCAAAACGCCTGCTGAAATAGGGGACAGTGGAGATGCCTATCAGAATGAAGGGAATGTTTATACCTGCAAACAGGGTATAGAGCATTTCATCACCGAGGTTGTATTTTGCATAGTAGATGAGCATCGATAGCTTTGCAGTCTGTCCGATACCAGTGAAGAAGCCGCTGATGATGACCAGCATGAGCGGCTTGTTGCTGCTAAAGATGGGTAAAATGTCCTTGAAGTGGCTTTTCTCGTCCTTGACTGGCTGGACCCGCTCTTTCACAAACAGGAAGGTACCAATAAAGCAGGCAACAGTGAGCAGGCTGTAGACGAGGGCTGTCATCTGGTAGCCTGAAGCCGGTTTCCCAGCCCGGGAGAACAGGAAGATCAGAGGCTGGGTTGCCAGAGTCGCGAGGGCAACAGCAATGGTAGCGGAGAAGCGGGGGTAGGCCACCACGCTGTTCCGTTCGTTTGTGTCATTGGTGATGGCGCTGCTCAAGGCCCAGAAGGGAACATCACTAGCTGTGTAAATCATACCAAAGGCGATGTAGGTTATGGTTGCCCACGCTATTTTGCCTCCCATGCTCAAACTGGGTGCACTGAAGGAGGCCACGGCAAAGGGAACGAAGAGGATAGGGGTAAAAAGCAGATACGGGCGGAACTTACCCCACCTGGTTCGTGTCCTGTCTGCAACCATGCCCATCAGCGGATCATTGATCGCATCCCAGAGCCTGGCAAGCAACAGGATAGTCCCTGCAACAGCTGGTAGGATACCAAAGATGTCGGTATAGAAGAAGAGTAAAAAGTTTGCCATGAGGCTATACAACATGTTTTGCCCGAAGTTCCCGAAGCCATAGGCGAATTTTTCTTTTTTGCTGATGGGAGTGTACTGATTCATACTGATCAAGTGTACCACAGAAATGTCACTGAGCAAGCAAAATACACCCCCCTCTTGTGTGCACCCCAGTTGGGATAGTATACTTTTAGTACCATACCGAACAAGGAGGCCGCTAATGCCGAACAAACAGGATGCTGGAAATCAGGTGCTAGAATTATCTAAGGATTCAGTCATCTATGAACAGGGGAAGCCTTGTTCTACTATGTTTCTTCTACGCACAGGAACGGTGGGTCTTTACCTGAACTACCATACTCCTCAGCAGTTTCAACTCTTTGAGATATCCTTGCCAGGATCGAGTCTTGGCGAGATGGGACTGTTCGAGGGGGAACCACGTAACGCGACAGCCGTTGCGTTGACCGACTGTGTGTTGGTTGAGATTTCCCAGGACTCCTTCCCTGCATTTATCGAGGCTCATCCTGATGAGACCCGCCAGATAATCCTTGATCTTAGCCAGCGCTACAAGATGGCGTTGCAGGAGGTGAAGAACTCCCACCTCATTATTCAGGAGAGTCTGGAAGCCCTTAAGGAAGCGCAGTTGAACAAGAAAGATTCGTTGAAGGACAAGATCAAGAGGATTTCTGATTTCCTTTTGGACATCCCCGAGGATGTGCCCCCCGAGCTCTATTTGAGTTTCAATTCTCGCTTCCATGGGACAATGTTCTAGGGAAAAAGAGGGGCAAAAAAATTTTCTCAACTCTAATACCAACCATATTGATAAAGATTAAAAAAACCTATAGCATCATTAATGAGCAACTCTCCATTTGATGAAGAGTTGCTGTATTTCTAAGATGATAAGGAGTAGTCCATGAACGTCAATGACATTAAACATGCCGGACTAAAACAGTGGGTTCAAGAGTATGCAGAACTCACTACCCCAGATGCCATTGTGATCGCAGACGGCAGTTCTTCCCAGTACGATGAACTGATTGATATTACTGTGAACAGTGGTGTAGCGACGAGATTGAATCCCGCCAAAAAGCCTGGATGTGTTTTGTTTCTCTCCGATCCTTCCGACGTAGCACGCGTAGAGAAACGCACCTACATCTCTTCTGTAAAGGAAGAAGACGCCGGTCCGACCAACAACTGGATGGATCCCACCGAGTTGAAAAAAGAGATGACTGACTTGTATCGTGGTTGCATGAAAGGGCGTACCCTGTACGTGATCCCTTTCTCCATGGGTCCTATCGGTTCTGACATCGCCAAGATTGGTGTAGAGCTTACAGACAGTGCCTACGTTGTCACCAACATGATGATCATGACCCGTGTTGGCACGAAGGTCCTTGATATCCTCGGTACCGATGGCTACTTTGTGCCTTGTTACCATTCTGTCGGCAAGCCTCTTGCTGAAGGTGAGACTGATGAAGGCAAATGGCCCTGTGCCCCTATGGAACATAAGTATATATCCCACTTTCCAGAAACCAGAGAGATCTGGTCCTATGGATCAGGGTACGGCGGTAACGCCCTGCTCGGAAAGAAGTGTCTGGCTCTAAGGATTGCAACTGTGCTTGCACGTGATGAAGGCTGGCTTGCTGAGCACATGCTCATTCTCAAGATCACCAGCCCCGAGGGCAAGAGTCGCTTCCTGACCGGAGCCTTCCCCTCAGCTTGTGGTAAGACAAACCTTGCCATGCTCATTCCTACCGTCCCTGGTTGGAAGGTAGAGACTGTCGGAGACGACATTGCATGGATGAAGTATGGCTCTGACGGCCAGCTCTATGCCATTAACCCAGAAGCCGGGTTTTTCGGTGTTGCTCCTGGAACTTCAGAAGATTCAAACAAGAATGCCCTCGTATCCGCATCTTCCAACACCATCTTCACCAACGTTGCCCTTACTGAGGACAATGATGTGTGGTGGGAAGGCATTGGCTACGATGCTCCTGGTAAGCTGATCGACTGGAATGGCAACGAATGGGTTCAGGATAAGACTGACAAGAAGCAGAAGCCTGCTGCCCACCCCAACGCACGTTTCACCGCACCAGCCTCCCAGTGTCCAAGCATTGCCTCTGAGTGGGAAGATCCCAAGGGTGTACCCATCAGTGCAATTCTCTTTGGTGGTAGGAGACCTCATACCATTCCTCTGGTCCACCAGAGCAATGACTGGAGTCACGGTGTGTTCCTCGGTTCCATTGTAGGTTCCGAAGTTACCGCCGCTGCCCTGGATGTCAAGGCTGGTACCATCAGACGTGACCCATTTGCCATGCTGCCCTTCTGTGGCTACAACATGGGTGACTACTTCCAGCACTGGTTGGATGTAGGACATGCAGCACCGGACCAGGAGAAGCTTCCTAAGATCTTCTACGTCAACTGGTTCCGAAAGACTGACGAAGGCAAGTGGCTCTGGCCTGGTTTTGGTGAGAACAGTCGCGTCCTGAAGTGGGTGTTCGAGCGCTGTGAAGGGACTGCAAAGTTTGTAGAGACCCCAATTGGTATCATGCCTACTCCCGATGCAATCGACCGTCCTTCTGGTGTTTCTGAAGAGGACATGAAGGAACTGCTTAGAGTTGACATCGATGGCTGGTTGGAAGAAGTCGAAGACATCCGCTCCAATCACTATCCTAAGTTTGGCGACCACCTCCCACAGGAGCTCGCTACCTTCCTGGATTCCCTTGAAGCCGACCTAAGGGCTGCCAAGTAAGTATCCATTCAAGTCTACAATCTTTCCAAGGCGGTCTCCAAGCGGAGGCCGTCTTGCTTTGACGGTTGTTCCTAATAATTTCGTATGTTCCTGACCTATGATTTCCTACTGTCTGTTGGGGGGAGAGTGAAATTTTGTGCAGTAGGTAACACAATCGCTACGTTTCTCCAAGTTTGCTAGCCAGCTATTACCCTTCAGATTTGATTCCCCAACGAAGCGAGAATAGCGGAAGCATTCCCATGGTTCCANNGCCCCTTGGGGCGGAAAAGGAGGCAACGCCTTCTGAGTCCAGGGCTTGCCCTGGGGTATTGATACCTTTCATTGCATCTTCTTACCCACATCAGTGGGTTTCTTGGTATACTCTTCTTCATGAGCCAGATAGAGAGAATATTTTATATCAACCGGAAGATCCTTGAGGATGGAAAGGTAAGCACTGCACAGGTGGTTTCCAAGTTCGAGATATCCAAGCGACAGGTGATGCGAGACATCGACTACCTTAGGGATACCCTGCAAGCCCCATTGACCTATGAAGCTAGGGAGAAGGGATATGTCTACACCGGCGACTTCTCCATGATGAGCAATTCAAATGAAAGGATGCTGGTGCTCAATGCCATCTTCAGAAGCTTAGCCGAGTCTCAAGGAGCCCTCTCCGTTATCACTGACATGGTCAGTGATGGACTGGATAGCGGTTTGGAGGAGAGCTATAAAAGCCTCTCCGATAAAATTATCTTCATAACCCCAGTGCAAGACTGGCCTGACTACACTGTCTTCAATAAGATATGTTCTGCCATCAAGGGTAGCCTAAGGATGACATTGGGCTACCGAAATGCCAAGGGAGAACACTCGACCAGACACATTGAGCCCCTGCGGTTAGTCAACTACAGTGGAAGATGGTACCTGCTTTCCTTCGACTGTCAGAACAAGGAGCTGCGCACCTTTCACCTCTCTAGGATAGAGAAAATCATCCAGATAGAGGGAGACCTCTTCCAGAACCGGTATACCGAACAGGAGCTTGATAGCTTCATCCATGGGGGCTTTGGCATTTTCATGGGGGAAAAGAGCATCGACGTCACCTTTTGTGTCTTTGGCTGGGCAAGCAATGCCTTGGCAACCCAGACGTGGCATAAGGATCAGAAGATTCGTAAGGTTGAGTTCGAGGGGAAGGAAGGTTTGGAGGTCACAGTCCCTGTAGCGAATCTGCAGGAGATCCTTTCCCAGATACTCTTTTTCGGTTCGGCAGCCAGGCCCATTGGGCCTCCCCAGTTTGTACAGGCATGGAAGGAAGCTGTATTCTCTATGGCACAAGAGGCGGAAAAGCTTTAACTTTTGGTGTGTTTTTTTGCCTATGACATCCTGTGTCATAGTAGGTGGTGTATCCTTTGGGTATAGCCAAGGAGGTTCCCATGCTATCCAGCGTTAGAAAAGATATGCAGAATGAGACCGTTCAAGAGATAACCTGTTTTCCCACGTGGTTTATTACCATCACAGATTCGCCACCGCTATCGGTCGCATTCGCCATAACAGTGTTGTCGTGTGCCCCTCTTCTGATGGTTTTTGGTGCCTTGTACCCTCTGTTCAGACACTGATGAAATATATGCTCAAGCATAGAATGATCTCTACCGTAAAGCTCCTTTTAGAAGGTATTCGGGCCTGCCACTTGGTGCACAGACCTGAATCAGGATTCTGCCTATTCTCAGCACATCCCATTTTCACGTGTTCCCAGGTTTCAGC
>DMAO01000220.1:1583-3983 GCA_003446545.1 Sphaerochaeta sp. | reverse complement strand
AGGTCCAAAGAGAATAATTCCATGATTTTGTCCTTTATGAGAAGAGGATTCCCATAGGGAAGGGTATTTCTAGTATAAGTTTGAATACTACATATCCTATTACTGATATTCCGAGTGATACCGATAGGATTACCCAAAGCTTTCTCTTCGGTTTTTCAGTTAGCATCCAAACCAGTGAAAAAAGAAACAGGAAGCTTGTAAGAGCAAATCCCACGAGTCTCATGCCAAGGGGATATAGGATCAAGAGACCGATAACAAGCAAGAAATACACGAAGGCATGTAAATCCTTCCAAAAGGGTGATGCTTGTCTATCCCCCTGCTTTCTGCTTTTTTGTATTGATTCCAATACCATGATTACTGATAAAACAGCTAACAGTATTGCTAGCAGACGAGGGTAGAAACCTGTACTGAGAATCATAGAGGCATTTTTTCGAGTAGGCATCTGCCCACTTGCTATGAAGAGGAGGCCCGAAAAGGCAAATAGGGATACCCCTGCAATAATGTCTGATCTTTTTGTTGTCATACGTGCTCCAAAGTATCGTAACAGAAATGATGCCCTCCCCTAATCGGTGAGGGCATCTGTCAGAACGGTAAAAGTATCAGTCGTCAATAAAGGTTATACCTAGTTCATTGACAAGATATTCCAGCTGCTTTTCAGCATCAGCGATAACCTGAGCGAAATCTTTAGCATTCAGGTATACTGGCTGATAGCCTGCATCGATGAGGAATTTGCGGATTTTTGGATCCTGCATGATCTTTCCGATAGCTTTATCAATAGTCTCTACCTGAGCAGGGTCCATTCCCTTTGGTGCCACAAACCCTGAGTAGTTTCCCATTACTGCATCAATGCCCAGTTCTTTCAGGGTTGGTACATCGGGGTATGATGGGTGACGTTCAGCAGAGGCAATGGCAAGAAGACGAAGCTTTCCGGCGTCAACGTGAGGAGCAACGTCTGGGAGAGGAATGTTGGTTAGGTCTACATGGTCCCCTAGGAGTGCTGTAATGGCTTCTGCATACGCAGGATATGGGATGTGGTTCATCTTAATTCCTGCTAGAGCTTCAAAATATGAAGCATAGATATGTGCACTGGCTCCAGTTCCTGAGTTTGAGTTCTTCAATTTTCCAGGATTTGCTTTTGCATACTCGATCAATTCTTGCACTGTCTTGAAAGGGCTGTTCGCGCTGACAGTCACTGTTGCAGGAATGGTTATTACCTGGCTTATCAACTTAACGTTATGGATATCTGGATACATTGGTGAGACATATTTTGCAGATACCGTTGACATTGATGTTGTCCCGATTACATACCCATCGGCCTTGGCATTTTCAATTTCCAGTGAACCGACAACACCACCGCCACCTGGTTTGTTTTCAACGACGAAAGGAACGCCAAATTCCTTTTCAAGAGCACTGGCAATGGGGCGGGTAAGCACGTCGGTCATTCCGCCAACAGACCAGGGAATGATGACCCTGACATTTCTGGATGGGTAGGCTTTTGCCTCTTCGGATGTTCCTGCAGCGAACATAGGAAGGACTAGCGAGAGAACAAGTACCAATAAAACTAATTTCTTCATTTTCTCCTCCTTTAGGAGCGTATCATCATGATACAGTATATTTGTTGCATGCAACAAATATAGGATAGCTTGTCCCCCTTGTCAAGAAATATTTTTTCTTTTTCTGTATGTGCTTAAAAGTCAGACACCTGTAAATCACGAGTAGCCGTATCGCTTGTTACTGTCAAGGGCGTTGAGCTTATACTAGTTTCTCTGCACTGTGTGGATAGAGGATTGGGAATGTAGTCTGGACGTAAAAATGGACTCCATTGCTGGAGCCCACTTTTTGGTCCTTGACGCTTAGAGAGCGCCAAATACAATCTTCAGGACAAACAGGCCGAATACGACCCAAGTCATTGCTGATATGTCTTTGGATTTCTTGGTGAAAAGCTTCAAGAGGGTGAAAGAGAGAATACCGAACATGATACCTTCGGCGATGCTGTATGTGACCAGCATGAAGATGATTGTCAAAAATGCAGGGATGGCTTCGGTCATATCGTCCCATTCGATTTCCTTGACAGGGGTCATCATCATGACACCAACGATGATCAGGGCTGGAGAGGTCGCAGCGCTGGGAATCGATTCAAAGAGAGGGGCGAAGAAGAGGGAGAGGGCGAAGAGGATTGCTACGGTAAGGGCAGTCAAACCGGTACGTCCGCCTTCTACGACACCTGCGGAGGATTCGACGAAAGTGGTGACCGTTGAGGTACCAAGTACAGCACCAAGGGTGGTTCCCACTGCGTCAGCAAACAGAGCTTCCTTACAGTTGGGGATAGAACCATCTTCCTGGATCATATCAGCCTTGGTGGCACAACCGATAAGAGTTCCAACTGTATCGAACATATCT
>DMAO01000220.1:0-1556 GCA_003446545.1 Sphaerochaeta sp. | reverse complement strand
TGGGGGAAGGTAGGAACCGCCGGCATACTTGGTAACCCCAAAAGGAATACCGATGATAGTGGTTGCTATGATTCCGATCAGAAGTGCACCCTTAACCTTAAAGGCCATCAGGATACCGGTGATAACAAGACCGAGCATTGCAAGACCAGCAGGACCGGTATACCAATTGTGGCTGAGACCAACAAGGGTCGCATCATTGTTGACAATGATTCCAGCATTCTGCATACCGATGAACGCAATGAAGAGTCCGATACCAACACCTATAGCTCGTTTTAGGTTTGCCGGGATGCTGTTGACAATAGCCTCTCTGATATTGGCTGCGGTCAGGATCAGGAAGATGATACCTTCAACAAAAACGGCGGNNGTCTTGCCCATACCGAGTACTACGGTAAAAGCTAGGAAGGCATTCAGTCCCATGCCTGGAGCAAGGGCAAACGGCAAGTTTGCCAACAGGGCCATGACCAGCGTGGCGATTGCAGAAGCAATAGCTGTTGCTGCAAAAACCCTAGAGAAATCCATTCCAGCAGCGGAAAGGATACCTGGGTTGACGGCAAGAATATAAGCCATGGTGAGGAACGTAGTAATTCCTGCCAGTACTTCTGTTCTGACGTCAGTCTTTCTTTCTTTTAGTTTAAAGAATTTTTCCATTGATGCACTCCTTACAGATGATTGTCCTGTTTATTCTATAACAAGAGTAAAGCCTAGTACAGCAAAATCTTTGTTTTTGCAGACATTTTGTTCATTTTTTAACAATTGAAAAGTGATTGATACATATGAAACTGAAGAAAAAACTGCAATATGCAGAAAGTATATCAACTGGAATGGTGTTATATGGTATATTTATATAAATACTGCTTATCCGATTATCAATACCCCTTGAACAATCATCCCAAGATGATACACTACTAAGCAAGAATACGTGCAATTTTACCAGAAGGAGCTGAACATGCCAGAATTGGAACAAAGTAAGAAGCAGAGTATGAAGCATATCATTGAAGTGGCAACCGGTCGCCAAGAGGCAGACCTTTGTATAACTGGCTCTCACATACTTGATGTATATAATAAGGAATGGTTCACATCTGACCTGCTCATAGCCGAAGGGGTAATTTGTGGATATGCCAAAAGTGGAAAAGGCCGTAGCAAGGACGTTGTTGACGCCAAGGGCAAGTATCTCCTGCCAGGCTTTATCGACGCCCATGTCCATATAGAGTCCTCCCACTGCACCCCGGAAGAATTTTCCAACCTGGTTGTTCCCTGTGGTACCACTACCGTCGTGGCAGACCCACATGAACTGTGCAATGTCACAGGCCTTGCAGGGCTCGACTATATGATCAGGGCAACCGAAGGGACAGCATTGCAGGCCTTCTTTATGGTCCCTTCGTGTGTCCCCTCTACCGAGTTTGAACATAGCGGGGCGATTCTTCATGCTCCAGAGATAGCCAAACGCATTGGACACCCTCGGGTTTTGGGCCTAGGGGAGATGATGGACTATCCCGGTGTCATCGCAGGTAGTGACATGGTGGTGGATAAGATACTGGAAGCAAAAAAGGTTGGGA
>DMAO01000182.1 GCA_003446545.1 Sphaerochaeta sp. | reverse complement strand
TCTATCTTTGGTCAGTCAAACGTGCAAATCTACAATACAGCATCAGCAGGGCTGGTCATAGGCATTCTGGTCCTACCGATGATCGCATCCATGGCAGAAGATGCTATCAGTGCCGTTCCACAGGAACTTCGTCTTGCCTCCTATGCCTTAGGAGCAACCAAGATCGAGACAACATTCAAAGTAGTCATCCCCGCAGCCCTAAGTGGCCTGTCAGCCACATTCCTACTCGCCCTTTCCCGAGCAATCGGGGAGACTATGATCGTAGCATTGGCAGCTGGGGCAGGCCCGAAGCTGACAGCCAACCCCTTTGAATCTGCTGAGACCATCACTGGCTATATTGTGAGGATCAGCGGAGGTGATGTGAGTTACAACTCCATCGATTACAACAGCATCTTTGCCCTCGGACTGGTCCTGTTTGTCATAACCTTCACCTTGAATCTTACCTCGCGCAAATTTTCCAGCCTCTTTCACCAGGAGTATGACTGATATGCAGACACAAAACCTATTCGGCACTGATACCGACATCAATGTCCTCATGAATAAACGCAAAAAGGTCGGATTGATCTGGCAAGTGGTTTTTCTCTTCTCTATTACCCTTGCCATCCTCTTCCTTCTGCTCTTGCTCTTGTCAATCATTGACTCCACCTTCGGGTACGTGGTCCTACGCAATGACGTTGAACCCTCTTCCTTGGTAGAGGGAAAAGACTCGGTCAAGGAGTTTTCAAGGACTGAGCTGGAAGAAGCACTGAAGGCCAACCTTTCAACTGGAGTTCTCAGGAAGGTGGAATATGATAAGCTACTCTCTCAACGAAGTGAACGCGACCTCGTAGCCCTGCTCGAACAGTATGTTATCAAGCCAGAGGTATTGAAGACTTGGGGCTTATGGGACTCCCTGACCCAGAGCAGAGCCATCGAAGAGTACAGCAAAGCTGAGTCTGGCTCGTTCATGACCTTCAAAAGCTGGATCAACGCAGGGTTCTTTGTATCTGACCAGAGTGCCGATCCCCTGCATGCAGGTATAAGGACAGCATTCCTTGGCTCCCTATGGATAATCCTCATAACGTTTCTTTTTGCCTTCCCCATTGGAGTAGGGGCTGCAATTTACCTGCAGGAATATGCACAGGACAACAGGCTTAACCGCATCTTGCAGCTGAACATCTTCAACCTCAGTGCAGTGCCTTCCATCATCTATGGATTGCTCGGCCTTGCCGTCTTTGTCAGAGCGATGCAGGGTTTTACCAGCGGGGCAATATTTTCCTCCCTCACTGATGCCACCGCCAACGGAAGGACTATCCTATCAGGAGGGCTGACCCTGGGTCTGCTCATCCTCCCGATCATCATCATAAACACGCAGGAAGCTTTGAAGGCCATACCCGCTTCCCTGAGAATGAGCAGCTATGGGATAGGGGCTACCAAATGGCAGACTATCTGGTACCAAGTGCTTCCGGCCAGTGGGGAACGTATCCTTACCGGCACCATACTCGCCCTATCGAGGGCGCTCGGTGAAACCGCACCCTTGGTGGTCATCGGCGCCTCCACGTTCATCAGCGTCGACCCGACAGGAATCTTTTCCAAGTTTACTACGCTCCCAATCCAGATATACCAGTGGTCAGCAAGACCTCAGGGTGCTTATCGCAATTTGGCAGGAGCTGCCATCATCGCACTGCTGATCCTTCTCATGGTTATGAACAGTGCTGCAATCTACACCCGTGACATACTATCAAAGAAAAAAAGGTTGGAATCATGAATACCAGTAACCTAGCAGAAGCCTTGAACCTAGGCTTTGAAAAAGCTATTCACCCCAAACAACAGAAAACGACCATTGCCCTAAACAAGGTCAATATCAAGTATGGAAGCTTCCTCGCGGTCAAGGACGTCTCCTTGGATATCTATGAACAGCAGGTCACAGCCTTCATAGGACCCTCAGGATGTGGCAAGAGTACAGTCCTAAGAAGTATCAACAGGATGAATGACATGATCAGGGGCGCCAGTATAGAAGGGGAGGTCCTATTCAATGGGTATGACCTCTATTCCAGGGACGTCGATCCGGTCCTAATCCGAAGGAAGATCGGCATGGTCTTCCAGAAGCCCAATCCGTTCCCCAAGTCAATTTATGAGAACATCGCCTGGGGTGCGAGAATCAATGGGTTCAAAGGGGACTATGATGAACTGGTTGAGACCAGCCTACGATCGGCAGCCCTTTGGGATGAGGTTAAGGACAAGCTCAAGCAGAATGCCTTACGCCTCAGCGGAGGGCAGCAACAGCGGCTGTGTATCGCCCGTACAATCGCCGTACAGCCGGAGGTCATCCTCATGGATGAACCGGCTTCCGCCCTGGACCCCATTGCCACCGGAAAAATTGAGGAACTTATCCAGGAACTGAAGGCTTCCTATACCATCATCATCGTAACGCACAATATGGGCCAAGCCTCCAGGGTCTCCGACCATACCGCCTTTTTCATGGTGGATGAGCAAAGAACCGGTTACTTACAGGAATATGCCCCGACCGAACAGCTATTCCTAAACCCTAGTCACAAGAAGACAGAAGAATACATTTCAGGAAAATTCGGTTGATACAAGAAGGAGCAGTTTCTATGGAACACAGACAGACCAGCTTATTGGATGAGAAGATGCAGTTCTTCCAGGAGATGTTAATCCAGATGGTTAACAGAGTGGAAGAAGCCATCTTACAAGCTCAGCATGCATTTCGCAATCATGATATCCTGTTGGCAAAAAAAGTGATTGCCAATGATTGGTTCATCGACCAGCTTCAGGAGATGGTGGAAAATGACGGGGTAAGGCTGTTAGTCAGCGAGGCCCCCTATGGCCACTATATGCGCCACATCATTGCAGGGATAAAGATAGTCTCCAGCCTGGAACGCATGGGAGACCATGCCGCACATCTAGCAAAGATGGCCAGCAGCGAGGAACAGGAACTCTTCATTCCCATTGTCGAAAGGATCAGCGAGATGGCCCTCCTCGGGGCTACCATGACAAGGAAAGCCGTGGAGGCTTTCATTGATGTGAAAGCTGAAAAGGCAATCGAGGTAGCAGCCATGGATGACCAGATGGATGCTGCAAGGGATGCACTGAATGCAGACTTATTCGCCCTCAAGCCAACCTGTGAGAAAGAGATGGAACGAATCCTGAACTTGTTCTACCTGACCAAGGAGATGGAGAGGCTGGGAGACCATGTGACTACCATCTGTCGTTGGATCGTGTATATGGACAAAGGTCAGAGGCCCCGCCTCAATGGTCCGAAACAAGGGCCATCAGGGCCGATAATGACCTGAAGAACCTGCCTAAATTGGTAGGGGGAAGCACTTTGGCCTTCATGTTCGAGGCCGATGTGCTCCCTCTGCCAATTGTACTCACTACAGAAACTGCGCTACCTTGACTCCTGAACAGACCTGCATCCAACCACCTCAGTCTGAGTGTAGGTATAAAAACCTACAGCGCACTATGCATCTGCTTCTCCACGTCACTCTTGTGTGTCTCTTTGTTTTCCAGATCGTGTAGTCGTCCGAGGAACCTTGCGAGTTGCAGCTCATACACTTGCCTGGGAGCAATCCCATATTCCAGACACAAAGCGGCTGCATACCCAACTATCTCTCCCATCATCCCGCAGGTCCTCATCACCCGAGCCGCCCCAAGGGCATCATGGGTGACAGAAATATTCCGACCTGCCATGAAGAGATTTGGTACGTTCCTTGAGTAGAGACAGCGGAAGGGAATGAAGTAGGGCGTCACATACAGGTCACGATAGTCCTTGGTCAAGAAGCCATCTCCCTCATGGAAGACCGCATAGAAGCGCCTGTCAGGATAGTGGACATCAAAATTCCATGTAGAGGGAACGCAACCATCCTCATATGCCCGTTGGGCGATCACCTCTGCTTTTGTGAGGATCACATCGCCCAACAGTCTCCTAGACTTCCGCTCTCCCAAAACCAGCACCCCCAGGGACTTTTCCCTGACGTTGGCATACACATCCTTGACGTCGCTTCGTCCGGGAAACTCCACTCCCCTCAGGTCAACTGCCCAAGGACACGAAGGGAATGTCTCAGACTCACCTGTCTTCTCCACATACCACACGTTGGTCATGCCCATATGGGGCCGTTGGTGCTGATCTCAAAATCAGGCCCCGCCCCTATAATCCGATGAGAGCCTGAAAACCTTGTCAGAGTTGGTAGAGGGAATCACTTTTTGCCTTCATGTCGTTCAACTCCGATGTGCTTCTGGGCAGTTTAATGGTGAATGTGCTCCCTTTACCCATGGTACTTGCTACAGAAACTACACCCCCATGGACAGCGACAATATGCTTGACTATTGAGAGCCCAAGACCTGTACCCCCCTGGCTCCTGCTCCGACCTGCATCCACACGATAGAACCGCTCGAAAATTCTCTGGGCGTCTTCTTTTGGAATGCCGATGCCTGAATCCTGCACAGTGAAAAGTGCAGATTTCTCATCCAGTTTCAGCGAAAGAACCACCTCAGAGCCCGCCTCGGAATAGGTAAGGGCGTTGATCACCAGATTCGTCAGGGCTTGCACTATGAGCATACCATTGACGAAAAGATCCAGATTCTCCGGATTGATGAGTTTGATGGTCAAGATACTGCCCTTCTCCTCAAACCGATACTTGCACTGTTCCTCGGTTTCCTCAAGGATTTGGCTAGCCATCGTCCAGGTCTTGACCGGCGAAGCGTTTTGCTGCTCCAGGCTGGAGAGCAGAAGCAGATCCTCGACTATGTGTTGCATATGGATTGCCTGGCGGTTAATGATGTACAGGAAGTGTTGCCTTTCTTCCTTCTGTGATGAATCCAAAAGGGCTTCGGAGAACCCTGCGATTGAGGTGATGGGGGTCTTAAGCTCATGGGATACATTGGCAACGAATTCCTTTCGGATATTCTCCAGGCGTCTGAGTTCAGTCATATCGTTGATGGAAAGCACGACCCCTTCCATCTTGCCTGAAGAGACCACCGCACAAGCCAGCAACTTCAACGTCTTGGTCTTACGCTTACCCACCACCAAAGCAGTCTCTCCGAACAGGTGCCCATATTGGGCGATGGTCATGGAGTGTGGCTTGCCGTCCTCCATGCAAGCGTTGCACATAATGAGGACCTCTCTGGAGGAGATGATATGGTCAAGCCGCTTGCCAACAAGGTCAGGATGTTCAGATTCGGTAAGGAGAGCAAGCGCCTCATGGTTGGCAACCTGGATAACCAAGGAGGTATCAAGCAGAAGAAGCCCTTCACTCAGGTTTTCCAGGATGGTTTCCAATTGAGTTTTGTCAGACTCCACCTCTTCCAACTTGGTTTTCAGGAGGAAGGCCATCTCCTGCATGGTTTTGGAAAGATCGGAAAGTTCCTGTGGGCTTTCCACTGTTGTATGTGCAGAAAGGTCCCCCTGTGCATAGCGTCTGGACAGAGCTTTGATCAATTCCAGCGGACGGGTGAGCATCGTAATGCTGAAGGCGGTAATGACCAGGGAAAGCAGGATAAGGACACCCAAACCACCGAAGAACAAGTTTAGGTAGCTTCTCTGATACCCCACCAATTGGTCGAGAGCTCTGGAAAGCCTCAGGACGGATACCGTCGGATGATCGTTGATGCGAAGTGCATAGTAGAGGACAGGAAGGCCTTGGGTAGCGCTTTTGCGCTCGCTTGTGGCAACCCCAGTATCCAGGGCGGCTTGGATCTCCTCTCTCCACAGATGGTTGTCCAAAGTCTGAATGGGGTATTCGGAATCGAAGAGAACCACACCTTCCCTATCGATGAGGGTGATTCGGGTGGATGTCGATTGCGCATATGCCTGGAAATGCCCTCCAAGCCAAGGATCAGGGGAGGAAGATGTGATCAGGGTGCTGAGATACTCTGCATTGTCGGCAAGTTCTGCATAGGTGGTTTTGCGAAGAGTGGAAGAAAATGCCGTATTCGCAATCCAAGCACTTCCAGTTAGAGAGAGAGCAAGGATGAGTGTGGTAAGCAGAACCAGTCTGCTTCGGATGCTTTTAAACTTCATAGCTTGTCCTGGTAGGAGTATCCAATACCCCAAACTGTTTTCACCAAGGAACCACCCTCCCCCAATTTCTTACGCAGACTTGCAATCTGGACATCAATGGATCGTTCGGTTACCGGATAGTCTTCCCCACGCATCCCGCTGATGAGCTGGTTTCGGGTATATACCCTCCCTGGGTGTGATGCCAGCAAGACCAGAAGGTTGAATTCTGTGGCAGTAAGATTCATCAGGTCATGCTGGTATTTCGCCTCGCGTCGGTCCAGATCGACAGACAAATCCCCCAAACTGATGGCAGTCTCGGTATGCGAGACATCAAGGGAAGTCCTTCTAAGCAACGCCTTCACATTGGCAACCAATACCTTAGGGCTGAAAGGCTTGGAAAGATAGTTGTCAGCTCCCAGTTCCAAGGCAGTGATGATGTCTGTCTCATCAGTACGGGCAGAGACGATGATGATCGGAAGCGTACTGAGATTCCAGACGAAGCGTATGGTTTTCAGGACTTCTATCCCATTGACACCCGGAAGCATCAGGTCAAGCAAGACCAGATCAGGGCTCTGGTTTTGCACTACATCAAGGGCATCCCTACCGTTGCCTACAAGCAGGGTATCATACCCTTCCTTGACCAGATGGTATTGGATGAGTTCCTGAATATCAGGGTCATCCTCAACAATCAAAATGACAGAATTTTCTTTCATACCAGCATTCTACAAAGTAAGGGGCCCGAAAACAAGGAAGCCCCCCTGATTTCACAGTTTTCTCATACTTTTCCAGGACTGAGACCTGTATCCATTCTCTAGCATAGGGACTCTCACAGGTTTCAGGACCACAGGGAATCCAATGCATTGATGATGCCGATCCCGTCATAAAGAGACGTACCTTACCTACGTACTGTCCCGAAGATATGCAAGCGCTATATATTCCGTTTCTACTCGAGCACCCACTTTCTTGCCCTCTTCAGGCTTTCGGTGATCTCTTTCCAGTTGTTGGCAGCAATCGCTCCCTTATCAAACATCCAGCTACCGGTCATGGCAAGGACATGGGGATTATCCAAAAAGGTATCCATATCAAGCTCAGTGATGTGTCCTGCAACAATGAACTTGAGCTTGAACTCTTCCCCTAGCTTGTCGATGACAGGAAAGCCTCCCAGTTTGTCTACAGGGTAGAAGCCAAGGACATCAAGGTTCATCTTCCTGCACTTCTCACCATCGGTGGTGACAGGGAAGATGGAGACCTTTTGGCTCATGCAATACTTGATCATCTTTTCATCGAACACAGGGGAGAAGATGAAAGAGGCACCCTCCTCTATTGCCCTTTGCGCTTCCTCGAGCGTTTGTACGTTTCCACCCCCAACAAGTATGTCAGGGTAGTCTTTTGCGAGAGCCCGTACCAAGAGATTCCCCTCCTGCATCTGTTGGGACACATTGAGTACCTTCAGACCACTCTCTCTGAGAGCAGCAGCTAAGGAAGGGGCTTGTATTGGCCTAAAGGCCTTTGCCATCGGGATACAGCGGAGACGGGAAAGAATTTTTGTTGTGTGATCCAATTTGCATTACCTCCTACAGTTGCTAGCTATAGTGTACCTGCCCACCAAGGCCAGGTAAAGGATGGATCCCCTCTTGAACTGTAATCTTTCTGCCACTATACAGCTGCTTTCACTGTGTAGTGCCTACGTATGTCTTGTCCAGATTTGTTCTGATTCCTCTCCTTGCTGTTCAATCTGGCGATAGTATGCATATAATAGGGTCATGCCAAATAGGAACCGACCAACCAGAAAGACTGTGCTCGACTATCGAAGCCTGCTACAGGCATGCACCAGAGAAAAAGACAGGGTCAAGATCCTTATCTTGCAGTTCATCGCCGAACACGAGACAGCCTCTCGGAAAATGGTGATAGAATCTTTGGGAATGCGCCCTTCCACCGTTTCAAAATCCATCGGGGAGATGATCGAAGATGGATTGGTGAACGAACTGAGCTTAAGGGCAAACTCAGGACGAGGAAGGCCAGAGTGGTTCCTATCCATCAAGGCCAACAGGTTCTGGGTCATATCCTTCTCCATCATGTCCATGTCCCTGATCACTACCATCGCAAACTTTTGCGGAGAGGTTGTTGAGGAACAGATACTGACACTGGACAAAAGCCTGACCGAGTCCGAAATGGTCATTATTTTGAATGGTCTCATACAGGAGTGTTCAGCTAAGGTTCCCGAAGGGACACACCTGCTAGGCTACGGCATTGCTGTCCCCGGTCTCATTGACAAGGAAGCCAACCTCTGGCGGATGGTAACGCGATTCCCCTCCATGAGAAACCTTAAATTCGAAAGCATCACCGGCTTTTCCGAAGGGAATGTGCTGTTTGAGCGGAATATTGACGCCATCCTCAACTACTGCCTCAGGTCAGACCCAGACTCCCATACAAAGAACTCCCTGCTGTTACACTGGGGCTATGGAATAGCCATTTCCTTTGCATCGTATGGCACTCCCATACATTCAGGTGGAGGCCTGTTTGGAGAGATTGGCCACTGGACAGTCCCCATCGGAGATAGCGAAACTCAGACCATCGAGAGCCTGGCAGCAGTTCCAAAATTCATGGAGGCCTATGAGTGGAGTGGTACCATAGACGAAGCCTCCATCCAACAAAGCATACAGGAAGGGTTCATATCACAGGAAAAACTCTCCGAGATCCATTCCATCATTGCCCAGGTCATTCGAAACCTTCACCTCACTTTCTTTCCTGATATAATCTATATCCTAAGCCCTTTTGTGGATGCAACGGCTACAGAGCATTTCACAGAATCCCTGAAAGAGGCCCTAAAGCCTTTTGCCGTCAAAACACCCTCTGTGGTCAACTTACAATATTCTGCACATAGTGAATCTATGGGGATGGTAAGCACACTGTTCTCCCAATCCATCGGCCCTTATCTGACTGCACGGTGGTAATTATTTAAAAACATATAATGTTCATAAACTAAAAACCAATCTATAAAATTATATGATAGATAGGTTCTATTATTCTATATTATATGATTTTAGTTATTAATAACT
>DMAO01000266.1:7764-11904 GCA_003446545.1 Sphaerochaeta sp. | reverse complement strand
GTGTAGTCAAAAACCGTCTCGGTCGTACGGCTTCCCAGGGCAAGGATTTGTTGGATTATGGCTTTTGCCTTCTCCGAGGCCAGTAAGATCTCCTTTGCATCGTCATAGTAGGGATTGGCAGGGTCCATGGCCTCCACCATAAGGGCCGAGTATCCCATGATGGGGGTGAGCAGGTTGTTGAACTCATGGGAAATGCCACTGGTCATCGTCCCGAGGTTCTGCAGTCGCTGCTGGTGGAAGATCAGTTTTTCATTCTCATGTAGGGTAAGAAGAGTCTTGTTAAGCTGGTTCAGATAGGTATTTCGCCTCTTCATCTCATTTTTCTCTAGGTAGGCGGAGATGAGCAGAACCAGCACACTAAAGAGGGTGATGCAGATCAGCAAGGTAAGAATGATCGCTTTGGTCATACCTCCTGTTGCCTGCGCCTTGATCTCGTTGTAGTCGATGACAGCGCTGACAATAAAAAACCCATTATCGATGTGGACAGGTGCGTATGCTGCAACCTTGGTAATCTTCTTGGGCTGTTCATCATCCCACCAGTAGGACTGGTAGACCTCTACCCCCTCTTTACCCTCCTTCTGGTGGGCTATCATTTTTTGAAGACTTTCCAGTTCCAGCTCTATGTCAGGATACAAGGCCTGACGCTCAGTAGCGGCATTGATTCCAATCTGCTCTCTGATATGATACATGATGATGACCCCATCACTATTCTTCACTAGGGCATACCCCTTCTCACCTAACTTGACCGGTGCAATCATCCGCTCATACATCAGATTCAGATCCAACATGGCGGTGATGGAGATGCCCTCTTTGTTCCTAACGGTTATGGAGAGATAGCTCTCATGCAAGTCCGCCCCACCCAGCCAGAGCTCAATTTTAGCATAGGAGTCCTCACTGACAGAACTTAAGAAGTGGTAGGTCTTATTCTTCAAACTCCATATGGGATTATGGAACGAATCATCGTGGATGAGCATATTCTCAATTATCTGAGCATTGTAGATGCTATAGGAGAGTACCAGCTTGTCCAAGGGCCACGCGATACCCTCTTCAGTGAAGGATGAAAAGGCTTGTGCAAAATCATTCGAATCAGCAAAGAAAAACAACCCCTGTTCTGTCTGGTTTATCTCTCCTGCCATGGCTTCTGCTATGTTCTTCACAATGGTCATCTGCTTGGCCTTGCTGTTCTCAAACATGACAGTTGCATTGTGCCTAAAGATATCAACCAACAGGATACTAATGGCAAGGACGATACTAAGTGCTACCAGCATCAAAGGCAGCCACGTTCGCACATCTTTTTTTATGGTATCATTGAAAGGCAGGGCCAAGGGTTTCTCCTAATGATATTGTTACCTAGGAATATATCACGTATACTTACGATCAAACAGAAAAAAGAGGGCTGAAGAGATGCAGGACAAGGTGCTTATTGTCGATGACGACACATCAATACGCAAGTTGATGTCCAAGGTTATTACCAGCAATGATCTCATCCCTATTGCCGTAAACAACGGAGAAGAGGCTATCAAGCTGCTGAAGACCTCCTCCTTCCAACTTGTCCTGCTCGATATCAACCTGCCTGGCATGGATGGCTTTCAGGTTCTGAAACAGATCAGGTACCTAGGGATATCAACACCTGTGATCATCATCAGTGGGAGGACCGAGGACTACGATGCCCTTTACGGCCTTGACCTCGGGGCCGACAACTACATCTACAAGCCTTTCAATCCCGTGGTGCTCGGGGCCAAGATCAAGGCTCTGATACGACGAAACAAACAAGGCCACAACGCCCAGGACGAGGTTACCAAGGTCGGCCCTTTCTCGCTGGACAACAAGACCATGCGCTTCTATAAGGACGACGAGGAAATCTACCTCTCCGCCAAGGAGCTCATCCTCATGAAGCTTTTTTTGGATAATCCCAACCAGGTATTCTCCAAGGAGGCGCTGTACGAGCAGATCTGGGGTGAGGCTGTAGTCGATGACAATGCAGTCATGGTCTACATAAACAAGCTACGGAACAAGATTGAGCCGTCTCCCAAGACACCAATCTACATCCAGACCATCTGGGGAAAGGGCTATACCTTCTCCATTGCCAACTGAGAGGCTATCGCCTGCCCTTGTTCTGACATGATGAAGGCATAGGTAGTAGGGGGCACCAGCGTTTCAAGCTTTTCAAACTCCCTCAAACCCATAAGAGCGCGTACCCGCGAGGCACTGATAGGACTCTCATCTGCCTGAAGTCGCTCGACTTCTACAAAGCGGACACCCTTAGCCTCTAGCATCTTCTGCATCTGGCGATTGTATGCAGCAGTTGTCATACAAAGGGGCTCTGTTCCCACAAAGCGGCAGGTTATACCTAGAGCGGGGGCTATGTAGTGCAGGAAGATTGCAATATCCAACTCGCTGTTCAACTGTCCGGAACTCTGCTGTTCCTTGATGAAGTACGAAGGGAAGGTAGCGACTGAGACAAGATAGTCACTTGCCTCATGCACTATGATATTGGGAATATCGGCAACACCCTGACGAACCAAGGAGAGCCTAACATCGGTGGGAAAGGCGCTCTTGTCACTTGAGACAACAAAGACATGCAATAGAGAGCACTTCTTGGCAGAACTTTCCAGGAGATAGCGGTGCCCCTTGGTGAAGGGATTACAGTTGACCACGATGGTCCCGATCAAACCTGAGACAGTAAGGCCTCTCTCAAAAACAGCCTCATCAGTCGCTTTTTTCAGTGCAGAGACATAGTGAGCTATTCCATTCTTACGGTTCTCCATCAGAAGGACACTGGATGTCTCTTCAATGGGATAGAAGCCAAAGGGTATGAACAGATTCTTGTTCTGGGGCTTGGTGAACACAAACAGGTTCCGTAACCCCTTGCTGAAGGCGTGGGTGACTAGGGTGGTGAGAATCTGACCTAGCAAACCTTCACCTTGACGGCTCTTCTGTACAGCAATGTATTTGAGCACATCCCCGTCGAGGGAACCCGTACCGATAATCCTATCATCCTCAGTACGAAGGATAGAGGTAAATTCGGGAACCCCTTCAAAGACAAGCTCATGTTCCAAAAGGAAATGCTTGACCTCTTCAAGAAGAGACCCCCCCATTGGCTGTGCACTCTGTGTGACAATCTCCATGTTTTTCTCCTACATAGGTACCTATTGTGCCCATCACCGTATGCCAAACGCAACCAGCTGTCAATAAATAGACACCTTCGACCAACTGAGCGTGAGCCTTCACTATAGCTTCTAACTAAAGAACGCATTCCCCCCAGCAGTGATGCAGGAGGGAATGCGTTCCTTAGTTTAAAATCAGATATCTTGATCTAGTAAGGGCGTGCAGACATACCAGGATGCCCGCACATCGGCGTTGATAACCCGTACCTCAGAGAAACATGCCTTCAATTCAGTACCACACCCTTTCATTTCCTTCTCTGCATTCCTGATGAAATGGAAGTAGTCACCGCCCTCCATCCACTCGATGAGGGAGGTCAGGGCTGATCGCTTCTGGTTATAGTCGTAGATGACGACATACTCTTTGGCCACCCTGCCCATCTCCTTATAGAGGCGTTTGCGCTCATCAGGGAGGAGCCCATGGGCAACATAGGAAGCGATTGCAATGTCAAATGAGTTCTTTTCAAAGGCTAGCCCTTCTAGGACATTGGCCTGCATCAGGTTGATATCCTGAGCCTTGGTCTTGCGCTTCGCTATAGAGAGCATCTTCGTTGCAGGTTCTATGCCGGTCACCTCAAGGCCTTTCTGATGGAGGACCGAACAGAGCGCCCCTGTTCCACATCCTACATCCAGGATTGTTGTGAACCTTGTGAGGTCGAGTTCAGGCTCCACACGCTGTAGCACTTCAGCGAACTTTCTTTTCTGCCTGTTGAAGAATAAGCCATAGACAGGAGCAATGGTATTGAACAGCAGATGATGCTCTTTGTCTGTTTTACTTTTCTCTTGCACGTTCACATTCTTCCGGCTCAAGGGTATCTCCTTTATAGTTCACCATTCATGCTAAACCACCGGACCTCCCTAGTACAGAGGGGAGACTGCCCTAATCCTTGGTAGGATATATTCCTAAAGAATAGCATTGGGTTCTTTGTGCAAACAGAGAAGGAGGGCCCTCGCAAGCGAAGGCCCTCCTGAAAAT
>DMAO01000266.1:0-7699 GCA_003446545.1 Sphaerochaeta sp. | reverse complement strand
TCCTCAATGCGCATCAGCTGGTTGTACTTGGACATGCGGTCAGAACGGCTCATGCTGCCGGTCTTGATCTGCCCAGTCTCAAGTGCGACTACGAGGTCAGCAATGAAGTTGTCCTCAGTCTCACCAGAGCGGTGGGAAACAATGGCGGTATAGCCGTTGCGCTTTGCAAGGTCAATTGCCTCGAAAGTCTCGGTAAGGGTACCGATCTGGTTAACCTTGATGAGAATGGAGTTTGCAACTTTCTTCTCAAGACCCATCTTCAGGCGGTCAACGTTGGTTACAAACAGGTCATCACCTACGAGCTGCACCTTGTCGCCAATGCGATCGGTAAGCATCTTCCAACCTTCCCAGTCATCCTCATCCATGCCATCTTCAATGGAAATGATAGGATAACGATTGCACCAGTCTTCCCACATGTCTACCATCTGGGCGCTAGTAAGCTTCTCCCCAGTGGTCCACTTGAGGGTATAGGTCTTGGTCTTGGAGTCGTATAGCTCAGAGACTGCAGGGTCAAGGGCAATCATGAAGTCCCCATCGCGACCGGTGGTATATCCAGCGTTCTTGATAGCTTCCATGATGACCTCGAGGGCCTCTTCGTTTGACTGGAGGTCAGGTGCGAACCCACCCTCATCACCGACACCGGTGTTATATTTTCTGCTCTTCAGGACGGCCTTCAAGTTGTGGAATACCTCTGTGGTCCAACGCAGTCCCTCGTGGATGGAGGAAGCACCAATGGGCATTACCATGAACTCCTGGAAGTCAACCTTATTATCACTGTGGGCTCCGCCGTTGAGGATGTTTGCCATCGGAACAGGCAGGACACAGCTGTGATAGGCGCCAAGATACTTGTACAGGGGCAGTCCGAGGAAATCGGCTGCTGCACGGGCTACAGCCATGGAGACACCAAGGATGGCATTAGCACCAAGCTTTGCTTTATTTGGGGTTCCGTCAAGTGCGATCATGGCACGGTCAATGGCTACCTGGTCAAGAGCATCCATTCCTTCAAGTTCTGGAGCAATGACATCGTTGACGTTGTCAACGGCCTTCAGTACACCTTTGCCCATGAAGCGCTTCTTGTCGCCGTCACGAAGTTCTACAGCTTCGTGTACACCAGTAGATGCACCAGAGGGTACTGCTGCGCGACCCATGGAGCCATCCTCAAGAATAACGTCTACTTCGACGGTGGGGTTACCACGTGAGTCAAGGATTTCCCTGGCTTCGATAAATTCAATAATGCTCATGAATACACTCCTAATAAGATATCTGGTTTACCCCCATAATATCGTATCTTTTTACGCTAATGTCAAGGTTACTGGCACTTTCCCCCTATAGCCAAACCCTAGATTGCATAGTACAATTCGAACCATGGACAGTGAAAAACCCCGACTACAACTCCCTTTGCTTACAGAATTCCTCCTTGATACCATTCTATTCGCCATGGAGGACCAGAGCGACATATATTACCTCGACCTGAGCACCGGGGAGGTCGTTTCCGACCAGGAAAGGCGTATGCTGGAATGGGAAACAGACGAAAATGAAGAGAAAATCCCAGACGATGAGCGCTATATCGACATCCCAGACTGGCAACCATCGGATGGATTTCTGGTCATGGAGAAGTTTGCAAACCAAGTGCGTAACCCCATCTACAAAGGCAAGCTGATCGAGGCTCTCCAAGCGGGAAAAGGGGTGTTCAGACGGTTCAAAGATGTCATTGGAGAGCAACCCTCCCTAGAAAGGGAGTGGTTCGCCTTCAAGGACAAACAGCTCAAGAACGAGGTATACACCTGGTATAGGGAACATGACGGTGCCTTACAACTGCTTGAATTGGATCTTGAACCTGAGGAGCTTACAGATGACATTCTCCAGGAGGACTTTATCATCGGCAGCGTATCTGACGACCTGCCCCTTGAGGAGATCCTGGCCCTGAAAACTTCCCTACTCGAGGAGATGCAGAGGGGAAATGCAATCCAAAGACATGCGCTGATGCTACTTGAGCCAAAACTCCAAAACATGCTGGATGCCCAATTCCTCTATGCCCGGACAAGGGATGGCGAACTGGCAGGATTCATCTCCTATGAAATACGAGAACAGTTTACAGTTGAAATTCTCTTCTTCGGTAATAAGAGAGAGTACCGTGGTATGGGACTATTCAGGTTTCTTTTTGACCACTTCTGCCGCCAGGCAGCCAGAAAAGGATACACCACCGTCATTGTCGGCCTAGCGGGGGAAGCCCTTTCCTTGGACAAGCTCTTCACCCCCTTGGGCAGCACCACCATTTCCAAGCAGATAGAACTGAACACCAACGCATGGAATGAAAGCCAGACTTCAACCGAAAGTGCCTTTCTCTAACCCCCTGTCACAAGATTTACGAATACTGTATCCTTATCATGTAAGCGGCAAGCCTGCTTACATGATAAGGATACAGTAGCAATGCGAGTAACAATCTGCGAAAACAAGCAGGATTTAGGCTTTCAAGCAGCAAAGCTTGGCATAGAGGCAATTCAGTCAGCGATTGAGAAAAAGGGGGAAGCAGTGGTAGTCCTTTCCTCCGGTATTAGCCAGTTCATCATGTATGAACATCTGGTCGAATCCTCCATTCCCTGGGAAAAAGTCGAAGTATTCCATCTTGATGAGTATGTCGGCCTCACAACAAATCATAAGGCAAGCATCAGAAACTACCTACAAATCCACTTTTTTGACAAAGTGCAGGAAATCGGGACTTTCCACCCCATACAGGGTGACAGCAAGGATCTCAAGGCCGAAGTGCAGAGGCTAAACTCTCTGATAGAGAACAAGTCCATAGATTTGCTTTTCTTGGCTATTGGGGAGAACGGCCATATTGCATTCAACGACCCCCCTGCCGACATACGGACACAACAGCCTTATATCGTAGTGGACCTTGAGAACAGAAACAGGAAACAGCAGGTACGTGAAGGGTGGTTCTCCTCCTTAGAAGAAGTCCCCACTCAGGCAATCTCCATGTCAGTGCAGCAGATACTGAAGGCCAAGACCATTGTATGTGCTGTTCCGGACCAGAGGAAGGCCCGCTCAGTTGCCATGTGCATATATGACCAGACTTCAGTATTTGCACCCTGTGCCATGCTCCGATACAAAGATGATTGTACCCTGCTTTTGGACAGACCCTCCTCCATGCTCATCATGGGAGACAGGCGATAAGGAATTCGTCTCATATGCATGAGAGAGAACAAGGGCTGTTGAGGTGTACTTGCAACTAATATATTAGTTTGTTAGAATCGCCTAATAACAAGACTTTGGAGGATTCCACATATGAACATGACATTACGTTGGTACGGCTCAAATTTTGATACGGTTACCCTTAAGCAGATCAGACAAATCCCTGGGGTGAAGGGTGTCATCACGATGCTCTATGACATCCCAGCAGGAGAAATTTGGCCTTTGGACAGAATTCAGGCCCTCAAAGCTGAAGTAGAGGCTGCAGACCTCCAGATTTTCGGTATTGAAAGCGTCAACGTACATGACTCCATCAAGATCGGCAGTCCTGACCGCGACAAGTACATCACAAACTACATCACCAGCCTCGAGAACCTTGGCAAAGCGGGCATCACCACTGTCTGCTATAACTTCATGCCTGTTTTCGACTGGACCCGTACAGACCTTGCCAAAATGCGTAGCGACGGTTCCACAGTACTCGCCTATGACCAGAAAGTCGTTGATACCATCGATCCAGAAACCTTCTTCAACCAGACAAACAACAACTCCGGCGGCTTTGCCATGCCTGGATGGGAACCTGAGCGCCTTGCAAAGGTGAAGGATCTCTTTGAGGCATATAAGGATGTGAATGAGGACAAGCTCTTTGACAACCTCATTTACTTCTTGAAGGCCATCCAGCCTACCTGCGAGCAATACGGCATCAAGATGGCCATCCACCCCGACGACCCCGCATGGCCTGTCTTCAACCTCCCACGCATCATCACCAGCAAGGAGAAGATCCTCAAGGTCATGAAGGCTATCGATGCACCATTCAACGGACTGACCTTTTGCGCCGGATCCTTCGGCACCAACCCTGAGAATGACCTTCCCGGCATTATCAGAGCCCTTCCCGGTAGAATCCATTTCGCACATGTAAGAAACCTGCATCACTTTGAACCAGGAGTGTTTGAAGAGGCGGCTCACCTTTCCAGTGACGGCTCCTTTGATCTCTATGAAATTGTGAAAGCCTTGTATGAGACAGGTTTTGACGGACCGGTTCGTCCTGACCATGGCCGTATGATCTGGGATGAGGTGGCAATGCCCGGATATGGGCTCTATGACCGCGCAATCGGTGCTTCCTACATACTTGGTTTGTATGAGGCAATCGAGAAGAACGCAACAAGGAAATAACATGTCACATATCGTCAGAATCACCGCGTCGGAAGAGATTTATCAGACCCTCCGCTCTGCAATCCTTTCACTGCGATTCAAACCCGGCGAGGAACTGAATCTGAGCCTGCTCAGTGAGCAGCTGCAGGTCAGCCGATCCCCCGTCAGGGATGCCTTGATGAAACTTAGCACTGACAATCTGGTAGACATCTTTCCCCAAAAAGGAACCCGCGTCTCCCTCATCGACCTCAAACAGGTCGAAGAGGAGCGATTCCTCCGAAAGAGCCTTGAAGAGTCAGCAGTACGGAAATTTTTCAATACCTATACTGAAGAACACCTGCATCTGATGGAAGAGAGCATACTTCTCCAGAAGGAAGCTATGAAGGATGAGAATTTCATCGATTTTCTTGCAGCGGACAACGCCTTCCACGGGGTAATCTTCAGTGCTATCAATATGAGCAGGATATGGAACCTCATCCAGAGCCAGGGGGGCAACCATCATAGGATCAGACTCCTCTCTTTTGCTGAGAAAAATGTCCTGGACAATATCATCGAACAACACCAAAACATGGTGGGAGCCTTTCGTTTCAAGGATCTCAAAGAAATTCTCAACCTCGAGGATATGCATCTGAGCAAACTCCTGCATGAGAAAGAGGGCATGGTCTTACGCTATCCCCACTATTTCAAGAAAGAAGTGCCCTCCCAACCATTTTACTTGCGAAACACCTATACAAAGGAGCTATCATGAAGCTGACAGCACAGGCCATCGAGAACAAGAAAGCATGGGTGGAGAAGGGATTTACCCTTCCCTCTTTCGACCGTCAAGAGATGATCACCAAGACAATGCAGAGCCCAACCTGGGTTCACTTTGGGGCAGGAAACATCTTCCGAGGCTTCCCAGCCGCACTGCAGCAGTCTCTGCTTGAAGAGAAAAAGGCCAATACCGGCATCATCGTCGGAGAGGGCTTCGACTACCAGATTATCGACGAAATCTATGCAAAACACGACAACCTCACTCTCCTGGTAACCCTAAAAAGTGACGGGACCATCGAAAAGAAGGTCGTAGGATCAGTAGCGGCTGCCTACAAGTGTGACCCTCAGTTTGGAACGGAGTGGAACTTCTTCAAAGAGACCTTTTGCAAGGCATCACTTCAGATGGTTAGCTTCACCATCACCGAGAAAGGGTACTCCCTGAAAGGGGGGAACGGCGAGTTCTATCCCGCTATGGTAGCCGACCTTGCCAATGGGCCTGCAAAGCCTTCCATGTTCCTTTCAAAGCTTACCGCTTTGGTGTATGAACGCTACCTTGCAGGTCAGGAAAACCTTGCCCTGGTAAGTATGGACAACTGTTCTCACAATGGGGAGAAGTTGCACAGCGCAGTGCTGACCATTGCCCAGGCTTGGGAAAAGAATGGCCAGGTTGAGAAAGGGTTTGTCGCATACCTTGAACATTCGGTAGCTTTCCCTTGGTCCATGATCGATAAGATCACCCCACGTCCTGATGCCAATGTGCAGAAGATGCTTCAGGAGGACGGATTTGAGGATACCACCCTGGTAGTCACAGACAAGAACACCTACATCGCCCCCTTCGTAAATGCTGAAGAGTGCGAGTACCTGGTCATCGAAGACTCCTTTCCCAACGGCAGGCCTACCTTGGAAGAAGCCGGCGTATTCTTCACTGACCGTGATACGGTAAACAAGGTTGAGAGAATGAAAGTCACTACCTGCCTGAATCCCTTGCACACCGCCTTGGCCATCTTCGGTTGCCTGCTCGGCTACACACTCATCTCAGAGGAAATGAAGGACCCCCTGCTGAACAAGATGGTGCATACCATCGGGTATGCCGAAGGCATGCCTGTAGTAGTTGACCCGAAGATTCTCGACCCCAAACAGTTCATCAGGGAAGTGCTTACGATGAGGTTCCCCAACCCGTTCATGCCAGACACCCCCCAGCGCATCGCAACCGATACGTCACAGAAGCTAGCCATTCGCTTTGGCGAGACCATCAAGGCCTATATGGCAGACGATACGCTTGATGTTGCTGATCTCAAGATTATTCCCCTCGTATTTGCCGGTTGGATCCGCTACCTCATGGGCATTGACGATGAGGGAAAGGCATTTACCCCAAGTCCCGACCCCCTTCTTGGTGATGTTACTCCCCATGTGAAGGCCCTCAAGCTTGGCGACAAGGGCCCCTTCTCTGAGCGGCTCAAGCCGATTCTCAGCGACAAAGCCATCTTTGGCGTTGACCTCTATGCAAATGGCATGGCCTCTCTGGTCGAAACCTACTTTGCACAGATGGTCAGCTCAAAGGGTGCTGTACGTAAGACCCTTGAGAAGTATCTCAACTAACTTTCTAGGATGGGAACCCGAGCTAGTCATGCCCGGGATTTCCATCCCACTTTTTTTTGGATTGTTTGTCTTTGGTTCATGCTGCATTTCCAAATGCCAAGGGGAGACCTTGCTACTCCCCTATAAGGGATAGTCTTCATAGCCCAGTGTATAGGGCGGTTCCTTACCCTACAGGAAAAAAAACGGGGCTAGCAGGACGGTAAAGACACCAGACAAGCTAATGGCGATGCTACTCATCGCACCTTCCACTTCCCCTATCTCCAAAGCCTTGCTGGTCCCAAGTGCATGACTGCACGAGCCTATGCCTACGCCATGGGCTACCGGGTCCTTTATGAAAAATATTTTGGCAAGCATTGGAGCAAGGAGGTTTCCCAACGTACCTGAGATGACTGTAGAGGCGACTGTCAGGGCAGGAATCCCTCCGAACTGTTCGGTAATGGCTATCGCAATGGGGGTGGTGACCGACTTGGAAAGCAGCGAGGCAAGAAAGACCCGATCAAGACCAAGCAAGTTGCTCGTCCATTTGATAGAAAACAATGATGCTACAGAACCTGCCAGGGTCCCTAGCAGGACAGGCAAGAGTGAGCTCTTAAGCAATGCCCTCTGCCGATATATGGAAAGGGCTAGGACCGCTGTTACCGGCGCTAGGAAGAGGGTAATGACGGCCGATCCTTTTTCATAGAGATCAAGGGGGATATCAAAGGCAACAAGGATAAGTACGATGAGGGTCATCGCTATGAGCAGGGGATTGGCCAAAGGGTGCCTTATCTTCTGATTGACCCAGATGCCAATCCTAAAGGCGATGATGGAGAGTGTTATCCCGAACAAGGGAGTGTTAAGCACTTCAAGCATTGCGCCTTCCCCTCCAAAGGGCCTGTAGGCGTCAGACCTGAACCCCCGTCCAGCTGCCCACTGCAAAACATGCCAACAGACTGACCAGGTTCACCACCAACAGTTGCCACCAGACACTTCTTATAAGGGTGGCATAGCGTAGGATACCCACCCC
>DMAO01000106.1 GCA_003446545.1 Sphaerochaeta sp. | reverse complement strand
TTGTGACCTTCGGACGTGATCGAAGCAACCACTTCCTTAAGATATTTCCGTTTTGCTGAAATACCGTTGAACTCACCATCGGCTTCAGGGACGGAAGCCAGCCGCCTCAATTCCGTAAGGGCTTGCAGGATCATGAACGTATTCTTTCCCACCCCACCAAGGCCTACCGCCATCGTCACCTTTGCCTTGAGCTCTTCACGCCTCCTGTTGTAAATGGCCAAATGCTTCTCGTCCAATTCGACATAGGAAACCTGTTCGGTCTTGGGAGGAAGGTCCTTTAGGACGTTCTTCTTGACTCTCCTGAGCATAAACGGATAGACACGCGTCTTCAGGTCCTTGAGTACATCCTTATCCTGCTTATCCTGTATAGGACGGATATAATCACGAAGAAATTCGCTCTGGCTCCCAAAAAAGGAAGGGTTGAGGAAACGGAAGAGGCTGTACAGGTCCCCCAAATTGTTTTCCACCGGGGTACCGCTCAGGGCTAGGCGGTAACGGGCTTTCAATGCGAGAACCGCATTGGTTGTCTGTGTCTCCAAGTTCTTGATAGTATGCGATTCGTCAAGGATTACATAGTTGAAGGACTTTTTTGAGAGGACCTTGATATCATTGCGAATCGTAGCATAGCTGCTGATCACTATCTTGGCAGTGCTGTCTTCGATTATGGAGAGGTCCCTCGCCACCCCATAATACAGGGCGCAGTTCAACTCGGGAGCAAACCGCTGCAGCTCATTCTTCCAGTTGTAGATCAAGGTACGGGGAACCAGAATAAGGCTAGGTTCCTTACATCCGCCTTCATAGGTGCGCCGCAACAGGGAGATGACTTCCACGGTCTTTCCCAAACCCATCTCATCGGCTAGGCAGGCCCCCATGTGGTGGTTCCGCAAGTATTCCATCCATTGCACCCCATACACCTGATACGGACGCAATTCCCCGTTGTCGATCGTATAGGGGCCACCGCTCTTGCCTATGTCGTTGAAGCCTTTGTAGAAGGTCTCTGCCCGTAGGCCGCCATCTCCTGCCAACAAAAGGGTGGCATCCTTCTGGAGGGTCGGAATATCAAAGAATGAGACCCTCACCGTTTCATCCACCTTTGATTTCTGATGGACCAACCGCTCGAACCGGTTGAGACTGCGCATGTCAGGATACGCCTTTGAACCATCATTGAGGACAATATATCCATTTTTCCGATATTCTGCGAGAAAGCGATTGAAGGAGAACGTTTCGCCTTCCACGTCGATATCAGCCTTACCTTCAAAGTAATCAATGCCATCACCTAGGGAAAGTCTCATCTGGGGTTTGACAAACTTGACCTTATACTTGCCGAGGACCGAAGACTGGAAGAGGACAAACCGCGAAAGCAGTTCCTGCATATGAAGGGAGAGAAACCGTTGGGCAAAGTCAGGTTCAAGGATAAAGTACAGCTCTTCCTCAAAGACCGCATTCCTGACCTCTTTCCCCATCAGGGAAAGCAAATCCCTGAACTCATTGTCAGGAGCCCTCGGATAGACGACCTCTCCGATCGACAGGGTCTTTTCATCCTGGTCAATTTCGACGACCTTTGTAATATCTTGGTCCTCAAAGAATCCAGGGGGGTACGATTCAAGATGGATAAGAGGAAGGATGTGCAAGAAACCATAGGCATCTATCTCTTTGAAAAGAAGGCTTGAGGAGGCTGCCCTGGGAGCAACGGTATGCACAGTATACCCTTCGAAATTAAGGGAGATAGTCGGAAATTTGGAGAGCGCCAAGGCAAGATACGTGTGCAGGTCTTGTACGAGCACCCTTGTGGTAAGCAGGAACCATTCCGTCCAGTAGGATCCAAGGTCAGACACATGAAAGACATTCTGGCCCACGACCACAAGTTCAGAGGAGATGGGATAGGGTTTGCCTATGCCCAAGCTCTCCTTATCTGCAAGAATCTGGTCAAAGGAGAGGATGACCGGGGCCACCGACACCTCATTCCCAGAGGTCTGTTCGATAGAGAGAATGGTTTTTGACTCTTGGTTCTGGGGTTGCAAGGAATTGCCGGACTCATCAAGAAGCAGGTGGGAACGCAACGCAAGTTCAATGAGCCTGCTTGAAGGGTCATGGACGGTCCAACCATTTCTGCCCTGATCGGAAATGTCCCAGCGAAGATACTTCTGCTCCTTTTGGATGAGCAGGTTGAATTCCCTCAGGGCATCACGTACAGATGAGGTGTATTGGTGATAGTCAGGTTGGCAAGGATCTCCCTTGGAATCACACAGGGTGAGGCCCCAACCCTCCGATTGCCTGAAAAGCTTGAAGTTGAATTGCAAAAGGGTATCCGTACCGCTTTTGCCTGGAGGTGAACCTTTAGATGCTGCAGTGCGTTTTTTTCTGGGAGGTTTTTCTGTATCTTTCGGAGTTGCTTTCATATCGTCAGAGTATTGCACATTGCACTGGCTCCGACAAGATTCATCAAACTATCACCGTGTATTTTTTGCGCCAATTCGAAGCATTACCTATAGACGGGCAATACTTCCACCCTGACCAAACCAGCTGATAACATTCTGTCTTGGAGCCGAAACTGTGAGATCAAGGCTTTCGTACCTCTAAATTCATGGGGACCAGTACTGACCAGTTTGGGTTCTATACAGCATCTCTACTGTATAGAACCCGGCATGCCTAGTTCAGCGAAATAATGCTCTCATCATACCCTTCTGGAGTTTCAAAACCCAAAAGATTGATGCAAGTGGCAGCTATACTGCTGATTCCCAAGCCAGTATGTAAGGTCTTGGAATACTCCCCGTTGTAAGAGCTGTCACAGATGATGCACGGAACAGGATTGAGCGAGTGGGCTGTCTTTGCCTGAGGGTCCCCATTCTCCTTGTACTTCACACTGCCATCCTTGGCATGCTCGAACATATCGTCAGCATTGCCATGGTCAGCGGTGATGACCATAATGCCACCAGCGGCCATGACAGCCTTGTGGATCCGCTCGATCTGCAGATCCATGCCCTCCATAGAGCAGACAACTGCCTGGAAGTTACCAGTATGACCGACCATATCGCCATTGGGGAAGTTCAGCTTGATGAAATCCCAATTCCCTGAGGCAATCTCCTTGAGGACACGATCTGTAATCTCGGCACACTTCATCCAAGGCCTCTGTTCAAAAGGAACAATATCTGAGGTAATCTCCACATATTCCTCAAGCTTGGGATCGAACTTGCCGGTCTTGTTTCCATTGAAAAAGTAGGTCACGTGGCCAAACTTCTGTGTCTCACTGATAGAGAACTGCCTTACTTTGGAAGCACAAAGATACTCCGCCATGGTCTTGTCGATGGCAGGGGGCTGTACCAGGTACTGCTCAGGTACATGCAGATCCCCGTCATACTCCATCATACCGGCATACTCGACCTTGGGAAAGCGCTTGCGGTCGAACTCCTCAAGATGCTCAGCCTCAAAGGCCTTGGTAATCTCAAGGGCACGGTCTCCACGGAAGTTGAAGAGGATTACACTATCCCCATCTTCAATGGTTCCCACAGGCTTGCCATTCTTTGCAATGACAAAAGGAGGAAGGTCCTGGTCGATGGCCTTGCTCTCTAGGCGCAGGGTCTCGATAGCAGTATGGGCTGATTCAAACGTGCGGCCTTCACCAAGGACATGAGTCTCCCATCCCTTTTTTACCATATCCCAGTTTGCATTGTAGCGGTCCATCGTAATCTGCATGCGCCCACCACCACTGGCTATCCTGGCATCGAAGAGCTCACCATTGAGGGAGGCGAGGAACTCTTCAAACGGATCGAAATACTCAAGGGCACTGAGCTCGCCTACGTCACGACCATCAAGGAGGGCATGGATACGGATGGTAGAAACCCCATCCTCCTTAGCCTGGAGTATCATATCCTTCAGGTTCTTGATGTTGGAGTGGACATTGCCGTCACTGAGCAGCCCGATAAAATGCAGGGTGCTCTTCTTCTGTATGGTGTTTGCGATGAGCTTCTTCCAAGTGGCGCCTTCAAACATAGCCTTCGTCTCAATGGAGTTGATCACCAGCTTTGCACCTTGGGCGAACACCCGTCCACAACCCATCGCATTGTGCCCTACCTCACTGTTTCCCATATCCTCATCGGAGGGCAGGCCAACGCTAACGCCGTGTGCCTTCAGTTTTGTCCAGGGATTATCCTTGTATAGCTTGTTGAGAGTTCTGGTCATTGCAGCGGCAACGCCGTCACCCTCTGTGTATTTACCAAACCCGACACCGTCCATGATAACGAGGACAACAGGTCCTTTTCTTTCAATCTTTGAATTCTTTTTCAATGCTTCTACCACTGTGGCAACTCCTTATTCTGTTCAGAGAGGAAGGGTAGCCTGCTTCAGATAAGCCTTGGCCTCTTCATCAACAAGCGTCTTCAGTTCCTCGTAGACCCAACGATGGTAGGTATTCACCATAGAGAGCTCAGATTCTGTGAGCAGGGTCTTCTCTATCAACTTGCGTTCAAATGGACAGATGGTCAATACCTCGAAACTAAAGAACTGTCCGAATTCTGTCTTGATGTCCTCACGTACTGTCAGGATGTTCTCAATGCGGATACCATGCCGCCCTTCCCGGTATATACCTGGCTCATCACTTATGATCATGCCCCTTTTCAAAGGGACATCGATGGCGCGGGTGTTGATTACAGCAGGGCCTTCATGCACATTGAGTCGGAAGCCAAGCCCATGCCCTGTACCATGGAAGAAGGTCAACCCCTGCTGCCAGAGGAACTGCCTTGCAAGGATATCGAGCTGGTAACCGCAGGTCCCTTCAGGGAAGCGAGCAGAGGCAAGGGCCAGATTACCCTTGAGAACCAGGGTATAATCCCTCTTCTGCTCATCGGTGGCTTTGCCAAACAGGATGGTGCGGGTTATGTCGGTCAGTCCAAACTCATACATGCCACCGGTATCGAGGACAAGAAGGCCGTCACCCTCAATGCGGGACGAGCTCTCCTTGGTAGCGCTGTAGTGGCATATTGCCCCATGTTCGCCCCAACCGGAGATGGGGGAGAAGGAAGCCCCTATGCAAGCCTTGTCTCGCTCCCTCTGCTTGCGTAGCAGGGTGGAAACCCCAATCTCATCATAGACACCCTTCTCTGTATCAAGACGGGCAAGAAAGTTCACCAGCGCAACACCATCGAGAAGATGGCTACGGCGCATCCCCTCCAGTTCCGTTTCATTCTTACATGCCTTCAAGTCTGTGGTAAAGTCCCTACCCTCTACATGCTTTGCTTTCAGGGTAGCCTCATACAGGGTAAGGTTGAGTTTCTTAGGATCATAATAGAGGGTATCCTCCTCAGTTAGGAGGCTCTCTATGGTTGTTTTTGCATCCTCATAAGGGAGAATCTCATACTCCTCAACCAATGCCTCCCGAATCTCTTTGCTGAACCGTTTCGGATCGGTAAATAGCCAGGCTTTCTCGGTACCGATGAGCAGGAAGGATAGGAATACAGGTGAGTGCACAGAGACATCAGAAGAGCGGAGGTTGGTTATCCAAGCAATATCATCCAAGGAGGATACCAGAGTATAGTTGCACCCTTTCTGCACCATGGCAAGACGGGTCATTGTAAGTTTTTGAATCCTACTGAATCCAGCGATCTCATTGGGAAGGTCAACAACAGTTGTTGGGGGGATCATAGGACGGTCGGTCCATATCTTTTCAAGATAGTCAGGACAGGCAACCAGCGCTATCCCTCTCTGTTTGAATGCCGCATCCATCTCGGCCTTAAGGGTGACAGCCAGTGTTGAGCCGTCGATGCCGACCCTGCTTGTTTCAGGGAGCTCAGTGGCCATCCAGCTCTGGGGGTCCTTGACACCTTCGGTATCAAGCTTCATCAGCTTAAGGCACGTACCCTCGATCTGTTGTGCCCCTTGGATGAAGTAGCGTGAGTCTACCCACAGCAGGGCTTCAGTCATGGTAACCAGTACAGAGCCGGCGCTTCCGGTAAAACCTGAGATCCAAGCCCTGCTTTTCCAACGCTCTGAAACATATTCACTTTGGTGGGGGTCGGTTCCATTGATGTACCAACCATCCAGACCTTCACGCTCAAGGATGGTCCTCAAGGAAGCTATTCGCTGCTCTACTGATGACATATTCAAACTCCTACGCCCTCTTATCGGTCTTACGTACCACCAGATAGATCACCAGTCCGGCAGCTATCATGGCAAGACAGAACAATTGTCCGATCGAGATGTTGAAAAAGGATTGGAAGAGGGCGATATTGTCACTCTCTTTTCCCCAAGCCAGGATATACCCAAGGTTCGCATCGGGAGCCCTGAAATACTCTATGACAAACCGTATGATCCCATAGAGCATAAGATATACAGAAAGGGCAAACCCATAGGGCTGCTTCTCTCTCTTTGGACGTATGACGAACCACATGATCAAGAAGAGGACAACCCCTTCAAACAGGGCTTCATAGAGTTGGGAAGGGTGCCTTGGAAGGTTCACCAGCGATCCGGCAACATAGGGAATGCCAAGCGTATCAGAAAGGGTGCGCACCCAACTGTAATTTGTGGAGAAGAGGGGGGCGTCAGGGAAGACCATAGCCCAAGGCTTGGTGGAAACCCTGCCAAAGAGCTCTCCATTGATGAAGTTTCCCAGCCTACCGAAGGTATAGCCAAGGGGAACTGCGTACACGACGGTGTCGGCAAGCTCAAAAAAATGCATCTTGTTCTTTCTGCTGTAGATATATGCACCTATTACAGCCCCGACGAGACCTCCGTGATAGCTCATGCCCGGGAGCCCGACAAACTGAGAGCCTTGGAAAGGCCAGAATATCATCCATGGATGTGTCCAGTAGTAAAAGGACCCATCATAAAAGAGCACAGAGAAGAGACGGGCTCCCACCACAAGGCCTATGATACAGGCCAGCACTAAGTTCAGGCTCTGGTCCTGGTCGAGGGCAACCTCCTTCTTCCTTGCCTGAATACGTATAAAAACATACCCTATCGCAAAGGCTACCACATACATAAGGCCATACCATCGTAGAGGTAAGCCTGGGATGATTTCAGGAGAAATCCAACCGGGGAAAATGAGGAATTGGGTCATGGGGCAAGTGTAATGTGCAATGGTACAGAGGTCAATACTGCAAAGAGTAGCCAAATTTCTCATTATTCTATATATTTGTCCTATGAAAAGAAAAACTATACTGGGGCTTAGCCTCCCACTGATACTTTTGCTTACCGTTATTCCCCTTTTTTCCTCAGGATCCTTAGAGGAAA
>DMAO01000218.1 GCA_003446545.1 Sphaerochaeta sp. | reverse complement strand
GACTTCCCTCGATAACCGAGCGGGTAATCTCAGCATTTGTCTGGGCATCCCCACCCAGCAGGTCTTCCTTCTTGCACCGCTGAAACCCAAATTGTTCCGCTCTGATCTCATACTGGGTAAAGGTACCTCCTCTCACTTCACAGACACTGGTGGGGCTGCTTAAGGAAATTTCATCCAACCCATCCTGCCCAAAGACCACCATACCGTCCTCGACTCCCAGATTAGCCATTACCTGAGATAGGGGTACAACCAGGCTTTTGTCATAGACTCCCATCAACTGCATTGTTGCCCCCGCAGGATTGGCGAGGGGCCCTAGGATATTGAATACCGTACGGATACCCAATTCCCTTCTCACCGGGGCTACATACTTCATTGCTATATGATAGTTCTGGGCAAAGAGGAAACACAGGCCGATGGAATGTAGGAGTTCTTTGCTCTTTTCGTTGCTCACCCCTATGTTGACTCCCAAGGCTTCGAACACATCAGCAGAACCACACTGTGAAGAGGCGGCTCTGTTCCCGTGTTTGGCTACGGGAACTCCACAAGAACTGATGACGATGCTGCTGGTCGAGGAGATGTTGAAGGAGTTGGACCTGTCTCCTCCGGTCCCTACGATCTCAAGTACCGGCACCTGATGTAACAGCCGTACACAGTGTTCCCGCATACCAGCTGCACAGGCTGTGATTTCCTCGATGGTCTCCCCTTTAAGGGACAAGGCAGTGAGAAAACTGCTCATTTGGACCGGTGAGGCTTGCCCATTCATTATCTCATCCATAACAGCCTTTGCTGTTGCATAGTCCAAGTCTTCTTTCCTACACAAACCCTTGATGGCTTCTCGTATCATGATGACTCTCCTTGTTTTGTGATGTGCATAAAATTCCTCAACATTGCAGGGCCATTTTCTGTCAAGATCGACTCAGGGTGAAACTGCACTCCGAAAATCGGATAGGTCTTGTGCTGGACCGCCATGATTTCCCCATCAGATGTTCTGGAGGTCACCTTCAGGGAAGAGGGCATGGTCTCTTCTAGGGCAGCAAGCGAGTGGTATCGTGCAACGTTCTGAGGTGAAGAGAGCCCTCTGAAAAGAGGACTCGTACCATCAATCTCGACCAAGGAACTTTTCCCATGGACCAGGTGTTTGGCATGGGTCACCACTGCTCCAAAAGCAGTACAGATGGCCTGGTGTCCTAGACAGACTCCAAGGATGGGAATTCGGTTGCCTAGTGCTCGTATCACCTCGATGGAAATCCCTGCATCCTCACACCTACCAGGTCCTGGCGAGATGATGATTCGGCTGAATCCCATCGAGATAATCTCTTCAACCGACAGTTCGTCGTTTCTCACCACCTTGATCGAGTTGTCCATTATACCTATAGCCTGATAGAGGTTGTAGGAGAAGCTGTCGTAGTTGTCTATCAATAGGGTCATACTAAACCTCCTGAGGCTTCTTCAATGGCGTTGGTTACCGCTCTTGCCTTATCTGCACACTCTTTCCACTCGTTCTCACTGACGCTGTCGGCAACAATGCCGGCTCCACTTCGCACAAAGACCTTGCCATTCTTCTTATAGGCGATACGGATGGCGATGCAGGTATCCATGTTTCCACTAAAGCCAAGGTACCCGATGGCCCCTCCATAAATACCTCGCTTGTTGTTTTCCAGCTCGTTGATTATCTGGCAGGCCCGGATCTTGGGTGCCCCGCTGAGAGTTCCTGCCGGCAGTACTGCATTGATGGCGTCCAAGGCATCACACCCTTCTTTCAGGACTCCCCTAATAGTTGACCCCAGATGCATCACATGGCTAAAACGCTCCACCGATAGGTATTCTTCTACCGCTACGGTCCCGAACTCACTGATGCGTCCCAAATCGTTTCTTCCTAGGTCCACCAGCATGTTGTGTTCTGCCAGTTCCTTTTCATCTGATAGCAAGGCCTGTTCGTTTGCCAAGTCCTCTGCCTCATCCTTTCCTCTCGGACGGGTTCCGGCCAAGGGGAACGTGTGCAGTATGCGATCCTGCAATTTTACCAGCGTCTCGGGGGAAGCTCCTGCGATCTCCACGTCACATCCACTGAAATAGAACATGTAGGGAGAGGGGTTGGTAGTCCTCAGGAGCCGGTAAGTATCCAGCAGGCTCCCCCGAAAAGGTGCCTGCAGACGGTTTGAGAGCACTACCTGGAAGATGTCACCCTCGTAGATGTACCTCTTTGCTGCCTCGACCATGCTACAGTACTGGCTTTCGTCAAACAGGAATTCCAAGGGCCCCAGCAGTTCACCTCCAACCTCTAGAGCGGGGTTCGTGTCGAGGATACGTTCTCTCAGATCAGAGAGCTGCCTTTGGGCTTTCTCGTATTCTGCTTCGATATTCTCCAAGCGGATATTTGCTATGAGGATGATTTTTTGCCTAAAGTTGTCAAAGCAGATGACTTGGTCGAAGAGCATGAGGTCAACATCCTTGAACTGCTCGCTGTCCTGGGCATCAAGGTGTAAGGTAGGCTCACTGTATTTGATGAAGTCGTAGGAAAAGTACCCGACCAACCCTCCGGTAAACGGAGGGAGGGAAGGCAAGACAATTCCCCGGTTCTTCGATAAGAGGGCTCTGATGACTTCTTGAGGCGTTTCCAGAAGTTCTTCAACTTTTCCCTGGCTGTCTGTAAGGGTTACCTGATAATCGAGGCAGGTGAGGGCCAGACTTGGGTCGTATCCCAAAAAGGTATAGCGTCCCCATTTCTGACGATTGTCAACACTTTCAAGCAAGAAGCAGTGTGTGCTTGCCTGCTTAAGTTTTTTGATGACCGTTATGGGTGTATGCTGGTCACTGAGAAGCTCGATAGTGAGGGGTATGAGGTCTCCCTTTACATGTTTCGCCAGGTCTTTGACCTCTTGGAGGGTTAGGTTGTACTGCACAGGCTCTCCTTTATTTCTATCAATAGAAACGCATTCGGTAAAAAAACTACGTTCTGTTGGCCGCTGCCTTCATACTTTCCACAAAAAGAGCTACCGGCTCCACACACTGCCGGCCATATTTTGCGATGAGTCGCACTATAGCCGATCCTACAATGATTCCATCAGCAAAGGCCGCAAAATGCTCCGCCTGGTTCTCGTTGGAAATGCCAAATCCGATGGCGCAAGGAGTGCAAGAGACACTCTTTACAGCTTGTACCATTTCCTTGGCTGTATCATCGATTGTTTCTCTGGTACCGGTCACGCCAAGAGAGGAAACGCAGTAGAGAAACCCTTCGCTTCGGGAAGCCACTTTCTCAATCCTCTGTTTGCTGGTAGGGGCTATCATGCTGATCAGGGAAATACCGTAAGAGCGGCAGGTACCTTCCAGCTCATCCTGTTCTTCAAAAGGCATATCGGGAACGATTATGCCGTCAATGCCAACCTCCTTACAGGAGGAGAGAAATCGCTCCTTCCCATACGTGAAAATTGGATTGATATAGGTCATGAAGACCAAGGGAATGGAGGTTTCGGCACGCACTTCCCTTACCATATCAAACAGTTTGTCAGTTGTTGTACCCGAAGCGAGGGCGCGCACATCAGCTTCCTGAATAATCGGACCTTCGGCAATGGGGTCGGAAAAGGGTATTCCAAGTTCAATCAGATCGGCACCATGGGTAGCCATTGCGCGGATCAGGGCCTTCGTAGTAGCAAGATCGGGGTCACCACAGGTTATGAAGGGAATGAATGCTTTCCCTTGGTTGAAGGAGGAGGCTATGCGATCATTCATACAGGTTCTCTCCCTTGTAGCGGGCAATGGCCGCCACATCTTTGTCCCCTCTTCCGGAGAGGTTGATGACGATGATCTTGTCCTTGGAAAGGGTCGGGGCAAGTTTCTGTGCATAGGCGATGGCATGGGCACTTTCAATGGCAGGTATGATGCCTTCCTGTCTTGAAAGATACGCAAAAGCGTCTACCGCTTCGTCATCGGTGATCGCTACATAGGTTGCCCTTTTGCTTGCATACAGGTTCGCATGTTCCGGTCCGATCCCTGGGTAGTCCAGTCCTGCACTGATGGAATAGACTTCAGCTATCTGCCCGAACAGATCCTGGCAGAAATAGCTTTTCATCCCGTGGAAAATACCCTCTGTCCCCTTGGCTAGGGTTGCTGCATGCTGTTCAGTATCGAGGCCTTTGCCTGCAGCCTCACATCCGATGAGTTTCACACCCGTATCGTCAATGAAGTCATAGAACAGACCCATGGCATTCGAACCACCACCGACACAGGCCAGAAGGTAATCGGGAAGACGGCCTTCCTTCTTGAGGATCTGAGCCCTGACTTCCTCCCCTATGATTTTCTGGAAATCACGGACCATGGTAGGAAAGGGATGTGGCCCCATAACCGAACCAAGGACATAGTGGGTATCATCAATACGAGCAGTCCATTCCCTCATGGTCTCATTCACTGCATCCTTGAGCGTCATGGTCCCACTGGTCACCGGATGTACCCTAGCACCCAACAGGCGCATGCGGTACACATTGAGCGCTTGTCTGTCACAGTCGACCTTTCCCATGAAAACCTCGCACTCTAGTCCCATAAGGGCTGCAACTGTTGCTGTGGCAACCCCATGCTGTCCTGCCCCGGTTTCGGCTATGACCCGCTTCTTCCCCATTTTCTTTGCCAACAGGCATTGTCCCAGCACGTTGTTGATCTTATGCGAACCAGTATGGTTTAGGTCTTCACGCTTGAGGTATATCTTGGCTCCCCCCAAATCTTCAGTCATCTTTTCTGCATAGGTGAGCAAGGAAGGGCGGCCTGCATACTCAGCATAGAGCTCTTTCAGTTCAGTTCTGAAAGAAGGATCTTCCTTAAAATGGTTGTAGGCCTCTTCAAGTTCGATCACAGCATGCATGAGGGTTTCAGGAATGTACTGCCCGCCAAATTGTCCGAATCGTCCGACTTTCATGTGAGCCTCCGGTAGAAATGAGCATATATGTTTCTATAGATAGAATCAATACCAATACAAGCATTTCCCCATAATTTTCTACACCAAAGATATCAAGGACGTATATAAGTATACCTTAAAAGGTATACTTATATATGAATGTAGTGTAATCATACCCAAACGGGTATATTTGTTAACAAATACCATAAAGTATACCCGAAGAGATATAATTAGATATGAATTCATTGTTATAATACCCAAACGGGTATATACTATTGGTATGAACAAGCAAAAAGAGAATCCTATTGGTACCTATATACAGAGAGAGCGAAAAAAGGCTGGGTTGACTCAACCAGAGTTTGCTCTCCGCTGTGGCTTGGGCTTACGCTTCATCCGAGACCTGGAACAAGGAAAGGCGACAGTGCGCCTTGATAAGGTTAACCAAGCTCTGGCTATGTTTGGCAGCATGGCTGTACCCGGCAGGAAGCCAAGGGAAGGAGAAGACGAATGCAAGTAGGAGTGCGTAAAGCCAAGATCCTATATGATGGGGAAAGGGCAGGAATCCTAGAGGAGACTGATCATGGCTATACCTTCACCTATGATCGTGAATATCTTACCAAAGCCAATGCACAGCCCATAAGTCTGACGATGCCCTTACAAGAAGCTCCCTACCATCGCACTACCTTCTTCCCCTTCTTTGATGGCCTTATACCCGAAGGATGGCTCCTCTCGCTTACCATGAAAAGCTGGAAACTTGACGCTCGTGACCGCATGGGCCTACTGCTGGTTTCCTGCCGGGATTGTATAGGGGCTGTTTCAGTGGAGGCCTTATGATGAAGAGGTGTCTGTTTTGTGGAAAACCTATTGAAGGGATACCCCAGAAGGGGCAGTGGCATCAGGCATGCAGCAAAAAGTTTTTTGGGACAGACGTCCCACCGTTAGTCTCTTTATCAGAGCAGAACCTAGAATCGATAGCTTCACAAGCGATAGGAGACGGTATCACAGTACCGGGAGTACAGAAGAAGCTATCATTGACTCTAGTCACAGAAAAAGGACAACAACCTCGACTAACTATCATCGACGTACCCACCGCCTTCATCCTTAAACCCCAGTCACAAGAGTTTTCACAGCTTCCTGAGGCTGAGGACTTGGTCATGCGTATGGCAGATGCTGCTGAAATCACTACAGTCCCCCATGCTATGCTCTACCTGGGAAATGGCATGTTGGCATATATCACCAAACGAATCGACCGAAGGGGAACCATGAGAATCGCCATGGAAGATTTTTGTCAACTTTCGGGGAAAATGACCGAAGACAAGTACAAGGGGTCCTACGAGATGTGTGCAAAACTTCTTCAGAAATGGTCAAGCCGTCCTCTTCTTGATGTGACAAACTTCTTCTACCTACTGCTCTTCTCTTTTGTCACAGGTAATTCTGATATGCATCTGAAGAATTTCTCTCTCATTGCAGAATCCCCGGGAGTCCATATACTGGCCCCCGCGTATGACCTTTTGCCAGTCAACCTCATCTTGAAGGAGGACACCGAGGAGATGGCCCTCACACTGTGTGGGAAAAAGGCGAAGCTGACGTATACAACCTTCCTCCAACTTGCTGAGCATATTGGGATAGCAGAAAGAGTAGTACAAAACCTTTGCAAGAAACTACAGCAACTGGAACCGACCTTCATGGAGATCATTACTGCAAGCTTTGTATCAGATGATATGAAAGCACGTATGAGACTTCTGGTTTCTGAAAGGTTGCAAAGGCTGAGCTCTCAATAAGCGAGCCTGCCAAAGATTTCTAACGGGCAACTCTTGCATGGTACCTATGCGCGCATGTCTCCTTACTACACGTGTAACAACAGAGGTGTTGACGAGTGTCTTACCTGGGGAGACTCCTACTATGGGAGGCCCTGCTCAGGTTGCATAAGAAATGGGATTCGTACTGGTAAAGACCATGAGAAGCCCAGACAGTACGTCCACCAAAAGGAAAAATTCCTTTTTGGTGGACTTTATCATCTCCAATTCATATCCCTAAGCTTTTTTTAAGTTCCTCCTTCCTTCTCAAATAATTCATGGTATACTCAGAATCACATGCATACATGTATACTCAGTTGAACAAACTAAGCACCTTTTCTGAAGAGACTTGATAGTTTCTTCATCCATATACAACGACCGAGGACGCAAAACATGGCACAAGACCTACGGATAATCACAACAGGCGGGACTTTTGACAAACAATATGATGCGATAA
>DMAO01000116.1 GCA_003446545.1 Sphaerochaeta sp. | reverse complement strand
CCTTGCTTTCCCCTCCCTCGCTCGGTAATGGACCCATGGTAATGCTTCCGCTACTCTCGCTTCGTTGGGGAATGATACTAATCACATAAAATTTATCGTACCTGTGCTAGAAAGGTTGTCCCGCGGCCTTCGGCGCCGCCGACTTCTTGGAGAAGAGAACCAAGGCAAGCAAGGTTGCAATATACGGGAAAACCTTGAACATAACCGGAGGTATCACATTCAGCGAAGGGATAACCTGCGAAACGTTGGCAATCGTAGTGGCGATACCAAAGAAGAAAGTCGCACCGAGAATGCCAAGAGGCTTCCACTGCCCGAAGATCAGGGCAGCAAGAGCGAGAAATCCCAAACCGGCAACAGTTCCATTGAACTCACCTGAGTAGGTAATCAGGATGACAGAGCCACCAAGACCTGCAAGGGCTCCGCTCATGATGACACCAAAGTAGCGCATTAGATGCACATTGACACCTGCAGAAGCTACAGCTGATGGATGCTCTCCACAAGCCCTGAGACGCAAGCCAAAGGAAGTCTTGTAGAGCAATACCCAAGAGAGAGCCCAGATGAGTAGGCACAACCAGGTTGTCCAGTAGGTCTGGCTAAAGAAAAGGGGTCCGAGAATGGGTATCTCCGAAAGGAACGGGATGTTCTTACGTACGATTCCCATGAAGATGCGCACATTCCCGCTTCCTGAAATGGTACGGGCAAGATAGACAGTAAGGGCTCCTGCCAACATGTTGATGGCAGTACCACTGATAATCTGGTCAGCCCGTAGGTTGATGGAGGCGAATGCATGCAACAGGGAAAAAATTGCTCCAGCCAGAACTCCAACAAGAAGCCCTACCGGTAACGCATTGATGCCAAGCGTTGCTTCTGTCAGTTTGATGGTGATAGCCGAGGCAAAGTATCCGACAAGCATAAGCCCTTCCAGACCAATGTTTGTCACTCCGCTTCGTTCGCTGTACAGCCCACCAAGGGAGGTGACCAACAGGGGTATGGTATATGCTATTGCATAGGGAAAGATTTGTGTAAGGGTTACCCACATATTATTTCACCTCCTTGTTTGCTTGTACATCAGAAGCGGCCTGCTCACGCTTCTCTTCCTTGTCACGTGAAAGCCTTTTGAACAAGGCCTCCCATACACGTTTGAATAGGACACTGGTTGCCGTGAAGTAGATGATGACCGCTATGATGGTATCGGCAATCTCGGGAGGAACGCTAGTCATTGCATTCATGAATCCCTTGCCAGACTGCAGGACACCAAAGAAAAGCGAGCTGAAGAATACCCCCAGAGGATTGCTAGCTCCTAGCAGGGCGACTGCTATTCCATCAAAGCCTTGGGAAGGAAGCACTCCGATCTGCATATTGCGGGAATACCCTGTATAGAAGGTAAGACCTGCAAGACCTGCAAGCCCGCCTGCAATCATCATGGAGAGGATCACATTCTTATTGACCTTGATACCAGCATATTCGGCACAATCCTTATTTGACCCTACAGCCTTCAGTTCAAAGCCTAGGGTAGTCTTGTCCAGAATAAACTTGATGATGATAACAGCGACTATAGCTACAAAAAATCCCAGGTTCATGTAGGACCCCTTGAAGATGCTGGTAAGCCAAGGGGAACGCAAGGTCTGTTGTATGGCAATGCTTGCAGACTCTGTCTCAAGCGAAGGGCCCTTCAGGTAGGCAGGGACAAAGTAGTAGACAGACCAGTAGGCTATCCAGTTCATCATGATGGTTGCAACAACCTCATGGACATTGAACTTAGCTTTCAGGAATCCGGGGATGATACCCCAGGCAGCTCCTCCAAGCAGAGCCGAGAGAATAAGGACCGCTAGGTAGAGAGGCCGGGGCAAAAAGATGTTGTGTGCTACCAAGGTGGCACACAACCCACCCACCAGCATCTGCCCTGAGGCACCGATATTAAACAGGCCGGTTCTGAAGGCAAAGGCAACAGACAAACCAACCAACATGAGGTTTGTAGCAGTTGCTAGCGTGTTTCCAATCCGCTCGATGTTCATCAAGCCCCCACGAAACAGATACCAAAATCCGGTAAAGGGGTTGCTTCCAATAGCGGCCATCAGGATAGCGCCTGCCAAGAGACCTAGCAGGACTGCACTGACAGCAATGAGGAAGGCATTGCTTTTTGACTCTTTGTTCTCTATATCACTCATCGTGCACCTTCCTTCTGCTTTACGCCTGCCATCATCAGACCAATGGACTGTTCATCAGCATCCTCGGTCTTCACCACGTCGATGATCTCTCCGGAATACATGACAGCTATTCGATCTGAGAGATTGAAAATCTCATCCAGTTCAAAGGATACCAACAGCACCGCATGGCCTTTGTCGCGGTGGGCAATCAGTTGCGAGTGGATATATTCAATTGCCCCGACATCCAGACCTCTGGTTGGCTGCACAGCAATGAGCAGTTCCGGGTCAGAGACAACTTCACGCCCTACAATGAGCTTCTGCTGATTGCCACCAGATAGCTTTCCAGCAAGAGAGTAGATGCCCTCGCCACTACGGACATCAAACTGGGTAATCACATCCTGGGCATAGTGCTCTAGGTAGTCAGCATCGAGAATCCCATGCTTACTGAAAGGAGGGTGATAAAACTCCTTGATAGCGACGTTATTGAAGATTGAGCTTTCCATTACTAGACCGTGCTTCTGCCTGTCTTCAGGGATATGCCCCAGGCCTACCTCATTTCGCTTACGTACGGAGGCATTGGTGATGTCATTGCCATCAAGAACGATGGTCCCGCTCTCTACAGGTATCAGACCGGTTATAGCTTCGATCAGTTCAGTCTGCCCGTTACCATCGACTCCGGCAATGCCAACAATTTCTCCACTCTTAA
>DMAO01000099.1 GCA_003446545.1 Sphaerochaeta sp. | reverse complement strand
GACCAAGGCTTCTATTACTGTTTCAGTTGCAAAAAGGGCGGTTCCATGTTCGACTTCATTATGGAGATGGAAAAGGTGCCCTTCCTTGAATCAGTGAAGATGCTTGCCTCCAAGGCAAATGTAGAACTTGCCGAAGAGAGTCCCCACGAAAAGCAGAAAAGGGATCTCAATGAGACCCTGTATGACCTCTACGATAAGATAGCAGGTTCCTTCAATTTTATCCTGCTCAAATCCAAGCAGGGTCAGAAGGGTAGGGCTTACTTGCAGTCTAGAAACGTACACCCGGATATGTGGGAGCGTTTTAAGCTGGGGTATGCCCCAGATGAAGTTTCTTGGTTGTATGATTTCTTAAAGAAGCAACACTACAGTGATGATATTCTAGCATTGAGCGGACTATTCAGTCAGAAAAATCCAACCTACCCCCTCTTTAGGGATCGCCTGATGTTCCCCATACGCACCTGGCAGGGCAAGACTGTTGCATTTGGTGCCCGTGACCTCTCTGGCACCAGCAAGGCAAAGTACATCAACACCCCAGATACACCAATCTATAGCAAGAAACACAACCTCTATGGTCTGTATGAGTCCCTGGACACCATAAAGAAAAGCCAGCAGGCGATTCTCTGTGAAGGGAACTTTGATGTGGTCGCCATGCACCAAAGTGGATACACTAATGCTATGGCTCCCTTGGGAACATCTTTTACCGAAGAGCAGGGTAAGTTGCTACGACGCTACTGTACCAAGGTCACTACGCTTTTTGACAGTGACGATGCCGGCCAAAATGCTACAGCCAAAGCTCTGGTGCTTGCCCAAAGGTTTGGCATGGAGAACAAGGTGCTCAAACTAACCAAGGCAAAGGACGCTGCAGAGCTTGTGGAGTTAGAGGGAGAGCAAGCTTTAAAAAGTGATCTGCAAACCTCTTTGCAGGGGTTTCATTATCTTGTAAATAATGCTGTTAAGAGGTATGATGCAACAACGTCCAAAGGAAAGTCTGCTGTTTTTATGGCTGTCAGACCGTATTTGGATGCCACGGAGTCGGCGATTGAGAAGGAAGCTCTCATAAAACATCTCTCTATATTGCTTAATGTTGACGAATCGTCAATAATTGACGATTATTTGCGTGGTAAGCATTTCGTTGCAAAACCGGAAGTACAAGCAACATCGTTTGGTGTCAGGCCTCTGAATCCTGCAACCATCTCTGTCGACTTGTATGCCATGTTGACCTTGGTTAACAATAGGGGCTTGTATCTGCAGACACGGTACAAACTGGTTGTTGAGGATCTTGAGGACAAGGAGGCTGAAGCTCTGTACAATGTATTGGAAGATGCTGCTCGAGAGGATGTCGGGAAGAACGACGAATATATCTTGCAGATGATTGATGATCCTCAGCTTCGTAGCGATGTATCTCTCTCCTTTACCATGGAGGAGTTCAAGATGGCACCTCTGAAGGTGCTCAATGAAGCAGTGAATCGGATTCAACTCAGAAACTACGAAAAGAAGCGGTTGAGCAACAAAAGGTTGCTAGACATCAGCCTCAGTGATGGCACATCAGATGACGGGATCGAGGATTTGCTCCGGGAAAAAACAGAGATTGATGCAAAGATTTCTCTCCTCAGGCAAGCCCTTGGACAGGATACTATAACAGGTAGGTAATTATACAGATGCTCGATGAAAATATTTCGCAAATTATCATTAAGGACTTGGTCGCATGTTCAGCTTTGAAGGGGCATGTCTCAAAAGATGATATCCGCAAAGCTTTAGGTGCGGAAATGGCTACCGATGAAGCGGTTGATGAGATTTTGCAGACCTTAGGGGAACTGGAAATTCCTGTGACTGAGAATGACAATGCCCAAATCCCCGATATCTTCGTTGAGGATCCGACAGATGATGATATAGATACAGAGATTGAAGAAGACCCTGAGGATGACTTGCTAGAAGACGCCCTTGCAGACGAAGAGGACGATATGACTGACCAGTCTGCCATTGATGACTATCCCACCAAAGAGCCAGTCAAGAAAAAGGCAGCAGTCGATGAAGATGCAGACGAAGATGAAGAGGAAGCTGATGAAGAGGAGAGTGATGACTCGATGAAACGTGCCTGGAGTGGCATGAGCACCGACGATGATGCTGCTGGTGGAAATCGCTTTGTAGACATCTCCTCACTCAACGACCATGACAGTGATACCGATCATGTGCGTCACAATACCATTCTAGGAACTGATAAGAGTGATTCCTCAGGGGATGACCCCATACGCCTCTACCTTCGTGAGATCGGTAAGGAAAACCTGCTTACTGCAGAACAGGAAGTGGAACTGAGCAAGAAGATGGAAGACGGTGCCTTGATCATCAAGGAAGTCATCCAGGAAAGCGGAATCATGATTACGCGCTTCTACGACATCGTCAAGACGCTCAATACCAGGATGGAAGGCCAGGAAGAAGAGTATAACGCTAAGGAATACAAGGATCTGATGAGCAATCAGAAGCGTTTTACCCAGTACTACAAGGAACCCTTGAAGGAAGTTCAGGCTACCTTGAAGAACTACATAGCGAAGAAAGAGCAGATGATCAGCAGTGGTGAGGATGTATTCCATGATGAAAGCTTGGGCAAGAGTCGTCTCTCCCTACTCAAGAAACTTGGGAAGATAGACCTGCAACCAGAGGAAATAACCTCCTTTACGCATGACTTTGTCTCTTCTGAGAATAAGATCCGCTCCTACAAGGAGAAAAAGCAGCAGTTGGAGAACAAGCTGCATATCTCCACACCCAAGGAACTGCGCCAATTGGGTCGTGACCTTGCAACCCAGAGCCGTTGTTCCATCATAGAAGAGGAACTCCATCTTACCAGCGATACCATCAAGGACCTTATCCGGGAGCTTCAGCTCACAGACAAGGACCTGAAAATGATCGAGTACCAGTTCGAGGAGTGTTGTGAAAACATCCTTGTTCACTCGACCAAAATAAAATACGGTCAAAAGATGATGAAGGATGCTAAGGACCGACTCATTAGGGCCAACTTGCGCCTTGTTGTCTCCATTGCCAAAAAATATACTAACCGTGGCCTGCACTTCTTTGACTTGGTCCAGGAAGGGAATATCGGACTTATCAAGGCAGTTGAGAAATTTGAATACCGCAAAGGTTTCAAATTCTCGACCTATGCAACCTGGTGGATACGACAAGCTATCACCCGTTCCATCAGTGACCAGGCACGGACCATTCGTGTTCCAGTGCATATGATTGAGCAGATAAACAAGGTCGTACGCGAATCACGGATGCTGATGCAATCCCTCGGTCGCGAACCCACCGATGAGGAAGTGGCTGAGAAACTTGGATGGACCGAGGCAAAGGTCAAGGCCGTCAAGAATGTGGCTCGTGAGCCCATCAGTCTGGAAACCCCAGTAGGTGAGGAGGAAGACTCTTTGCTTTCGGACTTCATTGAGGACAAGGAAGTTGAGAACCCTGCAACTCAGACAGCGTACTCCTTGCTTCAGGAACAGCTGAAAGACGTTCTGGCAACGCTTCCTGCTCGTGAACAAGAGGTTTTGAAGATGCGCTTCGGTCTTGAAGACGGTTACTCATTGACACTTGAAGAGGTAGGGTTGTATTTTGAAGTTACCAGAGAGCGTATCAGGCAGATTGAGGCTAAAGCTCTGAGAAGGTTGCGTCACCCCAAGCGCAGTAGGAAATTGAAGGATTTCATTTGATATATACCAGGAGAGAATGATGGAAGAAGCAGAAGTTTTCGCAAAACTCAACCAATTGCAGGAGGATCTTACCGGTAGGTTCTCCCTTGAGGAAGAGATTGTCAAGTTACCGAGGGATTTGAAAGTCAAGCAGGAGCTGCTGGACAAGATCAACAAGGAATATATCGAAGAAAACGATAGAAGTGAACAGGCCAAAGATGATCTGAAAAGCCTTCGTATCCAGTATGAGGACTCTGTCCGTGCTCGGGAGAATTCCGAAAAGCAGATGGAACTGATCACCACCCAGCGTGAGTTTGAAGCCCTGGAGAAAGAGATCAAAGATGCTGCTTCCAAGGAACAGAGCCTCTTGAAGCAGTTACATGCCAAAGAGAAGCAGGTCCATGAGTTTGAGGAAAACCTTACTGAAAAAGAACAGCTGATGAATCTTCAGCAGGGTGAAGTCGACTCCGAATCCAACAAGATCGAGGCTCTGCTCACTGAGAAGAAAAAACAGCTTTTCTCTCTGGAAAAGAAGTGTAATTCCTATCTTGGCTCTGATATTACCGAAGATTTGTACAACAAGTTCGGCAATATTGTAAAGAACAAGAAAGGAAAGGGTATCGTCCCCATTCATGGTCTTGTTTGTCAGGGATGTCACATTGTGCTTCCCGTCCAGTTCGTCAATGATGTTCGCAGTGAGAAACAGATCAATTTCTGCCCCTACTGCAGCAGAATCCTCTATTATGAGGATGTTGAAGGTGGGGATGAAATGTTTGCCAAGCCAGGTGATGATCTTGACTTTGAGGAAGGTGGACTTTCTGATTTTGTCGATAGCAGTGAGTTTGACGATTTGCTCTAGGGTTTTTTAAGGTAAGCTAGATGATCGCGGGCGGCTGCAAGGCCGCTTGAGGAAAGTCCGGGCTCCATAGGACATGATGCCGGGTAACACCCGGGAGCGGTAACGCTATAGAGAGCGCCACAGAAAATATACCGCCGGTTTACCGGTAAGGGTGAAATGGTGGGGTAAGAGCCCACCGCATCTCTGGTAACAGGGATGGCAGGGCAAGCCTCGTCAGGAGCAAGACCAAGCAGCAGGTAGGACGGTCCGTCTTTTGCCTGCGGGTAGGTTGCTAGAACCTATTGGTAACAATAGGTGCAGATAGATGATCATCAGATACAGAACCCGGCTTATTGCTTACCTTTTTTATGATACTTGAGGGAGAATAGCGTATGCAAAGAAAACATGTTCTTGCGTATTTGCTCTTCTCCCTTTTTCTCATTTTTCTGCTCTCCTCTTGTTCTGCATCCTCTTCTAGGGATCTTATTAGGCTTGCCTCTGAAGCTAAATATGAAGAGATGGAAAGGAAGACAGGCTCAATGCTCTCTAAGCGAATCGAAGCGGTCCCACTCTTCTATCGAAGCATTGCGTTGCAACAGCTTGATAGAAAAGAGGATGCCTATCATGTGCTGAAGCTCTACTTTGCCATTGCAAAAGGGGATGATGATCATCTGGTAGATGCCCATCGCCTGATGTGTCTGCTGTCCTTGGAAGTGAACAATCCCTTGTCAGGGATATCCAGTGGCAGTTGGTTGGAAGTGCACTCGTTATTGGAAGAGAGTGAAACCAGAGCATACTATCAGGCTCTTCTGATGATAGGCGACAGTGTAGAGGCTACAAGGGTATTCGAGCTGTATCTGAAGGATACGATCGAACCCTATGCCTATGCGCAGATGGTACTAGGCACCCTTACTGATAGGGAAAAGCTCCAAAAGGCGTTTGCCCCCCTTTCCACACGTCAGCAGCTTACGTTGCTACAAACTGTCGCTTCTGATACTCTTGCCCAAGAAAGAGCTACCCTTTTGCTCTCCCTTGCAATCCCTTTGGAGCAGGCGTTCGAAGGAAGGGCAGAACTGGCTGAGGTATATAGCTTGCTTGAAGCTCTTTACGGCTATGCCGATGTAAGGGTCCAGCAAAGGAAGTACAGCACGCTTGCACAGAATTTTCGATAGGAAGGTAATCATGAATGCATTTGAAATACTCAAGGATGATCTTTTACTGATACAGAATCCCTCCCGCTACACAGGGGGGGAGTTTCATTATGGCGAAAAGGACTTCAGCAAGGTGACCTTTCATACCGCCATGTGCTTTCCCGATCTCTATGAGATTGGGATGAGCAACAATGCAGTAAGGATTCTGTATGACATTCTCAACAGGATGGAAGAGGTCTACTGTGATCTGGTATTCTCTGTTGCCCATGATTTTGAGGCACTGCTCAGAAAACGTGAAGTTCCCCTCTATACCCTGGACAAGTACATACCCCTGAACGAGCTCGACCTGCTGAACATTTCCATCGGGTATGAAATGTGTGCGACGAACATCCTGCAGGTGCTCGAACTAGGTGGTCTCTCCTTACACACATCAGATCGCAAGGAAAGTGATCCCATTGTCATCTGTGGCGGACCGGCTGCCACCAATCCCTTGCCGTTTTCTCCTTTTGTCGATTTTGTCTACATCGGTGAGGCTGAGGATGGACTGCAAGATCTGGTAGAGATGATGCTGGAGGGCAAGAGGAAAGGCTTTACACGAACTGCACAGATCGAAGCCCTGAAGAGCATCGACGCGCTCTGGTATCCTGCTAAGACGAAGGCAATACGTTCTGTGGACACTACCTTTGCAACTGTTGAGGACCATACCTACAAGCACTACGTTGTACCGAACTTTAAGGTCACCCAGGACAATGGGGTTGTTGAGATCATGCGCGGCTGTCCAAACAGCTGTCGTTTCTGCCATGCCGGTCAGTTCTACAAGCCCTACAGGCAGAAGCAGTATGAGACTATTCGCGCCCAGGTGGCGCAGAATGTCTATGACTTCGGATTCAGGGAGGTCACCCTCTCTTCCTTGTCCAGTGGTGACCATCCATATATCAAGGAGATTATAGAGAACCTTCACAGTGAGTTTGGTCCAGATCATGTCTCCTTCTCTCTCCCTAGCCTCAAAGTGGATACATTTGCCCTAGGTATCCTCGAACAGCTCTCTGAAGTCCGCAAGAGCGGGCTTACTTTCGCTATCGAGACCCCAGTGGAAAATTGGCAGCTGGCTATGAACAAGCTTGTCCCCCTCGAACAGGTCATTGCAATCGCTAAGGAAGCGAAGGGTAGGGGGTGGAAGCTGGCAAAGTTCTACTTCATGATAGGCCTACCTTTTGTCGACAGGGAGCGTGAGAACCAGGCGATAGTTGACTATTTGGGACAGGTCTATGATGAGAGCCATATCAACATGAACATCAATATTGGTACCTTCATCCCCAAGCCCCATACCCCCTTCCAGTGGGCGCAACAGCTTACACCCCAACAGTCGTATGAGCAGCTATCATCGCTTAAACGTAGCATCCAAGACAGGATACGCGGTTGTAAGGTAAGTTATCATGAGCCGAATATCAGTTATCTGGAGGGTCTCATCAGCCGTGGGGACGAGCGCTATGCTTCAGTCATAGAGAGTGCCTACAAAAAGGGATGCCGACTTGATTCGTGGGATGAACATCTCCAGCCAGAGCTGTGGATGCAAGCGATAGCAGAGGCAGACTATGACCCTTCTGAGTCTATCTTCAATCCCCTGTCTACAGAAGAGGCCCTCCCTTGGGACTCCGTTTCCTTGCGTGTCAGCAAGAAGTTCCTGAAACAGGAGTTCGAGCAGGCTAGGAATCTCCTTCTCACCGAACGTTGCCTGCCTGAGTGTGACCATCTCTGTGGTGTCTGCAATAAGAGAATCGAAGTAACTGATACCAAGCATGAGGATACCGTGTTGGAAGAGCTTAAGGGTATACAGCACAAACTCCCTCCTAGGGTTCTGCCTGTCTATGAGCCCAAACAGGTCCTCATAACATATAAGCGCACAGGCAGATCCCTGTTCATCAGCCATATCAATGCGATGCGCAATTTTGAGATGTCATTTCAGCGAAGTGGCCTTAACCTGCAGTTTACCCAAGGGTACAACCCCAAGCCCAGGCTTGAGTTTGTGAACCCCCTTGCCTTAGGGGTAAGTGGGGACAATGAGGTACTGCTAGCAGAGTTGATGATCCCTCAAGATATGGATGAGAATTCGGTCAAGGAAACCCTGCAGAAGAGCCTCAATGAGGGATACATCCTGAAGAAGGTGCTCTTTATGAACCTTGGGAAGAAACACACCCTCGCCAAGTTCATCAAGGGAAGCGTCTACCTTATCAACACCGAGAAAAGCCCGGAATATGAAAAGGTCCTGCGGTCCTACCTTGGCATCCCTAGTGACGACCTCTTGGTAACCCAGAAAGGTGAATATCTCTATGAGGTACGGGTTGCTGGTGAGAAGAATATGGTTAAGACCATATTCGGAACAGAGGTGGATAAGTTTACCATCGCCTCACAGCTTACTATCCGCCGTACAAGCATCTGTGCCGGTACCTGGGATGAGGACTACATAGAGTTCTTCACCAGGCTGACAGATGAGCATCGACAGAAGCTTGTCGAAGGTGCAAAGTAGGGCCGGTACATCTTTGGGTGTCTGCTCAAGAGATAGTACCTGTCAACAAGGAATGAGTTGTTTATAGATAAAGAATTGGCCTCTGCATCCTGCAGAGGTCTTTCTTATTTGATATGGACAAATTTGGCAGGAGGCACCTTGCTCTTTCCTCTATCATTAAGCCTCACTGTGTAGTAAGAATCTGAAATGTATTTTTATTTTTTTTGAAAATAAGGGTATACACAAAAGGGAATAGGAACTGAAAACCCCTTCTTTATGAGAATATTTGCTTGATTATGGAAACAATCTCACTATCGAGTTCATTGTCCATCACCATTTTATCCAAGATATCCCATGCTTTATCCAAGGGAAAGGCAGTGCGATACGGACGGTCTTCAGTAAGTGCCTGAAAGACATCCAAAGCACACAGGACTCTACTTTCAAAATCGAGTTCGGGCGCGTGCAAACCCTTTGGATACCCTGTCCCATTCAGTTTTTCATGATGGTTGCTAGCCCATCGAACAACATTTGTATCTATTCCCATAAGTATCAAAGTTTTTTCCGTATAATAGACATGCTGACGGATGATATTTTTTTCTTCGGGGCTAAGAGGACCATTCTTATTAAGTATTTTAGTAGATACAATCAACTTACCAATATCATGCAACAGTGCAGCCAAATGAAATTGCCTTGTCTTCACACTCGAGAATTTACAGAAATTTGCGACCTTCAAGGCTTTTTCTGCCAATCCTTTGGAGTGAATATTTGTGAAAATTGACTTGGAATCAATAGTAGCAGAAATAATCTCTGCAATAGTGAAAAGGTCTCGTGTACTTAACGGATCATCAACAGCAGGGAGGTGTTTGTGTATGGCAAAATCAATATTTGCATTATCCAAATCCAGCCAAAAGGTCATCTCCCTAGCAAGATTTTCCAGTATTTCAACCAAGCTAGGATTGAAAAGGATCCCCGATTGTTGTTTCAGGTCAGAGATGATTTGTTCTGGAACATATTTTGAATGTTTTGAAAAATATCTGAGCTCCAAATAATCTGACATGCAAATAAGTTTGGACATCAGGGGGATTTCATCATCTTTTTTACCAAAAAAACCTGAACCATCATAATTTTCATGGTGATAGAGCACAATATCGTGTTGGTTGGTCAAGGAAGGGAAAAAATCAGCTATGGTTTGTCCATAGACACAATGACTCTGGTAGTTCTCCAATAGAGTCCTATCAACCAGAGAGTTTGTTTGCTCCGATATGGATTTCGCACCTCCTATATCATGAAGAATGGCGAAACGACCTAGGTCAAACAGTTCATCTTTTGACAGACCGAGACGTTCACCGATCCTTAATGAGATGTAGGCTACACGTCTCCCATGATTTGTTATCTCATCAAGGATATCAATCTCCATATAATCAAGCAAGGAAGTGATTGAAAAAAGAATTGAGCGAGATGTAATTCTATTGTTCATTTGATCCCTTTATGTAGTTAGATGAAACATATAAACCCCAAAGGAACTGAAGGGAAATTCAATGGCATATCAGAGATATACGATTATTTGCCAAGAATAGTTACCGCTACTAGTAATAAATTATTTGTAACATAATGAGTCAATGTAGGTCTATAGTAAGCCCTCAGGCCAAGACAAAT
>DMAO01000134.1 GCA_003446545.1 Sphaerochaeta sp. | reverse complement strand
ATCTCACCTTGCTTTCCCAGCACTCGCTCGGTAATGGTACCATGGTAATGTTTCCGCTACTCTCGCTTCGTTGGGGAATCAACCATACTTGGCTGGATATCGGCGAAATTCCCACCGTATCCAATAGATACTTCACTTGAAAGTTGCAGGTGTCCGTCTTCCAGGGTCTTAATGTCTGCCTCACTCCCTTCACGCTTCAACCCGAAGGATAAGACCGGTTAAGGCCGTCAGGTTCAGGGAGTATCCCAAAAGGAATATTCAGAGTACGCTCAGAAGCATGGATACAGGCATTGCTACACCAATTAATCAGAGTCGACGTACCACTTCTAAGGAATATGAAGAGCAGCCATTCATAGACCACAGTAATGGCGTATTCCACCATCGTAGAGGTATCCACGATCACTTCCAGGCTCAGAACATCGGGAAGTCCAACCGTTCAATACCTGCATGTACTTGTTTGGCAACCTGCACCGTAGTGGCATCAGACCCCTTCGAAACTGAGAGTAAGGTGAGCTTGAAAACTGGAGAGTCGATTCTCATGGTACCTATCTGAACAATCCTTGTATCTCTTTCGTAGGTTCTGATGACTTGCATATGGACGAGAATCATTGTATTACCGAAGGATAGGGATCAAGGAAAATGCTGTTATTGCAGAAGGGGTCTCCCAATTTGGAGAAAATTCTAGAGACTATCCGCAGGATATCATTCCCAAGCATGCCTTGGATGTAGTATAAGAATAAGTTTGTATACTATTGTTCGTCATACGATTAGGATAAGGACACCATGACTATTGCTGAAATTGCCAAACTAGCGAATGTATCCATCGGGACTGTGGACAGGGTCCTGCACAAAAGGGGCCGTGTCGCACCTGAGACCACCAAGAAAGTGATGGCCCTAGTTGACGACTACGGGTATCAGCCGAACACGTTTGCCAGGAACCTCAAGCTTAGCAAGGAGTTCAGAATTGGAGTGCTGTTGCCACTGCTTTACTCGGAGTATGGATATTGGAACCTTATCTATGATGGAATTTTGAAGGCGGCAAAGGAACTTTCCCCTCTTGCCGTTTCCATCTCGGTTGCCGAGTTTGACCGATCAGATTCTACCTCACTTCTGGAAAATGGAGAAAAGCTCATACAAGAGGAGCCTGATGCCATCCTAATGGCCCCTGTCCTACCCGATGCATCGAGGGCTTTCCTTACGAAACATCCAGAACTCGACTACGCCTTCATAGACTCCCCCCTACCGGATATGAAGCCAGTATCTTCAGTTGTCCAAGATCCCTTCAGAGGAGGCTACATGGCAGGGAGGATGATGCATCTGCTCAGTGCTCAGGGAGGCACATACATCACCATACAGACTCATAAGACAGCATTCAACTCCTTTGAGCGGGCAAGGGGATTCAAGAGCTATTTTGCGGACATGCCAACTTACAAAATGCTGGAGCTTGAGATGCAACTCACCGCAGGGTGCGAGAACTCCCTAGAACAAGCCTATAGGGAGCATGCTGACATACGGGGAATCTTTGTCGTCAACGATGCAGTACACAGGATAGCCAGCTTCGTATCCTCTCTTGGCAGAAAAAGTCAGACCATCCTCATAGGCTATGACCTTATAGACCAGAACCGCAAGGCGATGCTGGACGGAAAAGTGGACTGCCTCATCTCACAAAGACCAAATTATCAAGGGTATACAGCTGTGTATCAGCTCTATCGAAAGGGGATGCTGGGGCAGACTCCAGACAGTGCCATATATGTTCCGATAGATATTGTGTTGCTTGAGAACCTTATCGACGAGGATTCTTTTCCCCTGTTACCCAATACCTACAGATAAGACCTCTGCCAAAGGGATGGTACACCAATGCTAAGGGTTCCTCCCGGTATTGGATGAATCTACTCTTCCTTCTTCTGCTCTTCGCGCTGTTCTATTTCTTGGGTAACGCGCCTGATTTCCTTTCCCAGATTTGCTTTCAGCGCCTTATCATCCCCATTCTTCAAGGTTTCTTGCTTCTTCTTAAGCTTCTCATACACTTGACGAAGATCCTCCAAGGATTGGGCCTCATCTGCCTTGTCAAACACCTTCTCCTCTACGACAGGTTCTTTTGGTGGTGGGGTTTTACTATGCTTGGATGTTTTGGGAATGTATTGTCCACCCTTGTCAAACTCCCTTCTGTCCATCAGATGAGGAGAGGCTATTTCCATACCCTTCTCATGGAGGGTCAGCAACACTGCTTTATGCAGTTCACTTGTCTTGCTCAACCGCTCAGTCGGCTCTTTAAGCAGTCCATACAAGCGGTATCTGACTGCATGGTCAAGAAACTCCTCAACGAATACAAAGGGATCGGCAAGGTTGCAGGAAAGAGCCGCTTCCTTCAGGGCCTCCTCTACCTGCATATGGTCCAGCGAGTACCCCAGAGAAACAGCCAGGTTGATGAAGGTCCCATCACGCCTGGTAACCTTAACCGCTCTCTGCACAAGGACAAGGTTTGGGATGCTAACCACATCACGATTGACCTGTTGGATCTCAGTATGGAAAATGCCAAAGTCTGTCACACGTCCGATAAGGTCATCGACCTCAATAAAATCTCCACCCCTGAACTCATGCATCATCCTGAGCATGATGCCAGCCATGGCATTCCCCACCAGCGTTGTGGAAGAGAGGGCTATGACAGCACTGATCAATATACCCAGGACACTGAGTATCTGGTTCTTCACAGAATGGTCCAGAGGAAGGAACCCAATAGCCAGGAAGAGGCCCAACAGCACGATACCTGCAGTCAGTAGTTGCCTCTGATACGGCCACTTCTTGGTGCTTTCCACCGTATTCCTGAAAAAGAAGCGGACAAGAACTAGTAGGGCCACGGTGCCAACAACAATGATGAATGTAGTAAGGTAAGAGAGAACGCCTTCCATAGGAACCTCCAACAGGTATTGTTTTCCAATGATACAACAGAGAAGGGGGAAAAGACATACTTGGGTTTCCGGGAACAGGGCAATCGCTTAAAAAGGATTTCGCATCGGGATTGACAAAAAACGCCGTGGATGAGTTAATTTTAATGGTTTCCATTACATGTCTCAGCAATTTGCCCCGGGTTCACGGATCGGAACCGGAATGGAAGGACGTAGGAACTCAGAACTGCACCATTGCAGAACCGGATCTGTTCGCACTCTATGAATTACAGCCAGCCGGGAAGGCCAGAACTCTACATGAGTTCCTCGTACCTTCTCGGGAGGATCCCGAAAATCATCTTTTCACAGGATTCATAGCTGTGACGGTAATGGACCTGCCTGCCTTTCTGGGAGCTTCTTACCATCTTTGGGTCGTCATCAAGCTTGGCAAGATTCATCACGAGCTTCCTCAGAAGGGAGCGGTTCTGCATGGCATTCCCTTTCCTGGCAGTGCACCGGTCCTCCATGTAAGCGGTATCAAGAGAGAAATGGAACAGTTCGACCTTCCAATGGCCTCGTGCGATTTGCATGAACTGTTCTGCACCGATTGGTGCGCTCATGATATAACACACAAGCTCCCGTGATACTTCATCGGCGTTCACGATCTCGCCGGTTTCCTTGTCGGTCACATCCTTAAGCACGATCCGCTCCCTCACCAGCATGCCGATTGCCTTGACAGTCTTCCATTTCTCATGGAACTTGAGGCAGGACACATCCTCCGAGTAGTAGCCTTCCCTCGTTTCCATCCTTCCGTGGTCCTTGTCAAAGGTCTTCAGGTAGGAGATGTCATCGAAATCCGGGTCCCCGTAATTCTCCAGGTATTCCCTGATGTCCTGCTGCAGTGACGGCTGGTTCAGCTTCACGGGAAGGACGTACACTCCGCCTTTTGAAACGATCTTGTCGGCGATCTCGTACTGAGCTCCTATGGCATCTATGGTGACTACCGAATCATTGAGATCGAGCCATTCGAGAAACTCCGGGATCGTCGATATCTCGTTATTCTTCGCATCGATCCTCATCTGGCTGAACAGCACGCCTTCCTCCACGAGAAAGGCATTCAGTATGTACGGCACGTATTTCGAGTGCACTTTCTCGCAGGCGGCTCTGATGGCTTTGCCGTCTATCGACACGTGCTTACCCCTCGAGCACGTGATCTGGGTAAGCCATTCCATGAAGCAGGTCAGGAAGTGCTCAGGGTCTATAGCTGCGAAGGTTGCAGAGAAACAGTCGTGCGACGGTATCCGATCCAATGTGAGCAGTTTCCGGAAATAGGGCAGGTGGTATTCCAGTTCCGCACACATATTCACGAAATCGGTGAATCCCCAGAGGGTCCCGTAGGTCGCCAGAATGAGTATGTCATCAAGCCGGTATCGCTTGCCCCGCTTATCACGTGGGTCGGGAATGCGTGAGAAGGCCTCCCTCAGGCTGATCCTCCATTCCTCCAAGTCCCTCTTTTTTACTTCTTTTCGTTGCTTCTTCACTGAACTTCCCATGGCAGTTCCACTCCTGTTTCTTCTAAGATTTGCTTCTGCAGCTCTCCGATCTCCGTCATGACCAGCCGGCCGTCGATCTCGACAAGCCGTATCCTCTTCAGCGGCACAAGATGCTCGAATGAAAACCCCATAAGCCTTTCCAGCTTTTTCCTCTGGGCAGAGATGCAGGTGCCATCAAACCCTTCGCACCATGAATCCCGGCTCCGGTAGAGGTATGATTCATCCGATTCACTGACGATGAGGCACCCGAGGACAGTGATCGCCCGTTCCTCCGACCCGAGGTCCTTCATGAACGAGGGCGGAGTAAGCGACTGCAGGGCATAGGAGAAGCCGTACTCCCATATCCTGATGCCGCTGGACTTCCTGTCTATGGTGAATCTCTCCATCACCCCTTGCGGCGTGATGGCCCCGATGTAGGTCTGGACAGGCTGCGGGTTTTTCTTTCCCGGAACCCGCTTCGAGGAATTCCTGTACAGCGAGTAGTTGCCTTTCCCGTCGGACTTGATGACAGTCCCTTTTCTCTTCTGGCGCTCGGCCCATTCCGGAAACCTTCCCATGAGTTGCCTCCTTCACACAAGTATATGATAGCACCACCATATACTTTTAGCCACAAAAAAATACCCGGAACTTGAAACCTTCAAATCCTGGGCTTATTGCTGCTTTTTAATTTTTATGCGATTGCCCTGTGGGGAAATTAAGACTGTAGCCTGAGCTATGATGGCATTACCACTACCAACCTCGTTGAGCATCCCTTCGGCAGTCTTTGCCTTAACTGAGACCTGCTCAAGGTCTAGGTTCATTACCTTTGCCAAGTTCAGGCGTATCGCATCAATATGTTCTCGTAGCTTAGGCCTCTGGAGAATGATAGTGGTATCGATATTTGTTATGGAGTAGGGGCCCATATCTTGATCCAGCACCTGCTTCAGAAGCTCTTGGCTGTCCGCATTCTTGTATGTGGGGTCGGTATCAGGGAAGTGGGAACCAATGTCCCCTTTGGCAAGGGCCCCCAGAATTGCATCGATGATGGCATGGATGAGGACATCTCCATCGCTGTGCCCCGATTCTCCCTTGTCATGGGGGATGTGGACTCCCCCAATGATCAGGTTCCTGTTCGGTACCAGAGCGTGGATATCCCAACCACTACCTATTCTCATGTTCCTGCCTGCCCTTGCTTTGCCTGTTCGCCTTGTATTTGGCTCATCGCCAGTTTTAGTGCTATTGCAGCCTTCGCTTTCCTCTTTCCCTCTTCGAGATTCTTCAGGTATTCGTCGATCTGCTCTTCTGCATTGGGAATATCTTCCAGGTACGTAATCTTTCGGTTCTCCCTCTCTCCTTCACAAATGCCTACGCTCATGCCGAAGTCAGTAAACACTTGGGTATCGTCCACATACCTGTTTTCTTTGCTGTCTGCACTTTGATGGGCTGTGAGGATCTCCGGAAAATGGAATATCTGTGGGGTCTGGACAGCAACTGTCTCTGTTCGCTCTAAATGGCTGGTTATGACCCCATTCTTATCGATGCTCTTCAGGGCATCGGTAGGGATTAGGGCGGGTACCGCTCCTCCAAATACTGTAGCGGTAGCCAAGGTTCGGATTATCTGCTCTGGGGTGACAAAACAACGGGCTCCATCGTGTATGGCCACATAGTCGATGGGCAGTGACATGGACCCAAGTAATTTCAGTGCATTGTACACAGACTCCTGCCTGTCCTCGCCACCCTCAACCAGGATGACTGGAATGATATTCTGGTCAAAAATCTCTTCCAATGCTATTGCGCACTGGTCAGCCATATCTTTTGGATGGGTGACTATGATAGCGCGCAAGTTGGGTACCTGCAAAAAGGGCTCTACCGAGTGGTAGAGCACTGTATGATCATCAATGGAAAGGTACTCTTTCTTGACTCCGAGCCCCTGCTTGTTAAACCGGTCACTGCTGCCAGCGGCAGTGATTATGACCGCATGTTCTGGAAAACCCATGCTATTTCTCCAAGCGGGAGAAGACAAGCATTTCAATTTCTTTCTTGTCCTTGTCCAGCGAGTAGGCAGTCTCATCAATGAGAAGCCTCAAGGCATTGTCATAAAGCTTACGCTCCTGGACCGGAAGCTCTTTAATTTTGCTCCGGTGATAGAGTGCCTGGACGACCTTTGCGATGGAGGCAATCGAGCCTTCTCTGAGCAGGTCTACATTCATCTGGTAGCGTGCCTTCCAGTCAACTGGCATAGGCTCATACTTGCTTGAGATGGTTTCGATAGCAGCATCTGCTTCCGCTTGGGGTACAATTGCCCTGATGCCCATCTCCGCAGACTTTTCTACTGGGATCATGACTGTCATGTCGGAGATATCCAGATAGATGACATAATAGAGGGTCTCTGACCCTCTGAACATGCGCTCTTCTACGCGCTTGATGACGCCTACCCCTTGTAACGGATAAACGACGTGATCCCCAACTGAAAACTGAACATAACCCTGCAATGAACTCATAGTGCCATTATATCCTATTTTGAGACTTAGAACAAGCAAGCAAAGAGTGCCTAGCAAAGAGCAATTGCTCAGGATAGCCCAATAGGCAAAAACACCGACAATAGAGTATAGTTACAAGTATGGAACACCTTCAAAGAAGATGTGGTGTGCTGATGCACCCAACATCACTGCCTTCGGCACATGGAATTGGAAGCTTGGGTGATGAAGCATTCGCCTTCGTCGACCTACTCAAGAGCGCCAAAGTAACGCTTTGGCAGATTCTTCCGCTCGGTCCTACCGGCTATGGGGACTCCCCCTACGCAGCTCGTTCGACCTTTGCAGGAAATGAACTGCTCATCGACCTGAAAACTCTCGCGTATGATGGCTATCTCGACTTGGAAGACGTACTCACCACCGGTGAATTCCCTCATGACCGCATTGACTATGGCAAGGTCAGGGACTTCAAGGAGCCTCTCCTCATAAAGGCCTCTGATGCATTCCTTGCAGACACAGAGAGCGAGGTTATAGGTAAGTTTGCTCTCTTCTGCAATGAGAACAGCTGGTGGCTTGATGACTATGCCCTCTATCAAGTCCTGTGCGGGGTGTACAACGACTCTCGCTGGCACACAACCTGGCCAAAAGCCTTGCGCCTGCGCGAGAGTGAAGCCTTATCTGAGGCTCGAGCCTCCTATGCAGTGGATATCGAGCGAATCAAGGCCTTACAGTACCTGTTTTTTGAACAGTATGCAAAGCTCAAGGCGTATGCCAACAAGCACCAAGTCTCCATCATTGGTGACATTCCCATATTTGTAGCACCGGATAGTGTCGATGCATGGGCAAACCGGCACCTCTTCAAGATGGATGCGCAGGGATTGCAGACTGCCTCCAGCGGGGTTCCCCCAGATGCATTCTCCGACGAAGGCCAGCACTGGGGAAACCCCGTCTATGATTGGGAGGAGCATGAGAAGGAGGGATTTGCCTGGTGGATCAAACGCATCGAGAAGACACTACACGTTTGTGACATCATTAGGATCGACCACTTCAGAGGCTTTGCGGCATACTGGGAGATTCCTAAGGGGGAGAAGACGGCAATGAACGGCAAGTGGGTTTCCTCTCCAGGGAAGAAGCTGTTTGCCGCATTGAAAGGCGCCCTTGGCGATGACATCCCCCTCATAGCTGAGGACTTGGGTGTCATCACAGAGGACGTGGAGGAGCTGCGTGACTCAAATAACCTGCCAGGTATGAAAATATTGCAGTTTGCCTTTGGTCTGAAGGATGGGAAACTGGATACGACTAATGCATACCTCCCTCACAACTGCCAGTACAACAGTGTTATCTATACGGGAACGCATGACAACAATACCACCAGAGGGTGGTATGAAGCTCTCGATCCCGTGACCAAGGACAAGGTACGTCGCTATCTTGAGGCCCCTGATGACCAGATAGTCTGGCAGCTGATCAGGGTCATGCTGCTTTGTGCCTCTAAGGATGCCATCCTGCCCATGCAGGACCTGCTAGACCTTGATGCCCAAGCACGTATGAACGTGCCCTCGACTGTAGGGATGAGCAACTGGAGCTGGCGCTTGGCAAGCTTTGATGCTGTTGAGGGATGGCGGCTCGACCGCCTCCGTGGCATGATCGAGATATATGGGAGGGAAGGGATCTAAAGCTGTTCTGTGAGGAAGGTGAGCAACTCCCGCACATCTTCTTCATGACATTCACGCTTCGCATCCAGGAGGGTACCCTTGGCATACGAGAGACCCTCCAATTTTTTCACTATCCGTTCTGGTAAGGAAGTGTCCAGAGAATCGGTAAACAGGCGCACTTGGGTTATTTTCGTCTTATGGACATCCATGTGCAGCGAACACTCCCCCCAACTGAACCGATGATGAAGATAGTGCGTGAATTGGGGAGTCCGCTCCAAGATCAGGTTCCTATCACCAAACATCAGATAGTCTTCTCGTGCTTCTGAGAGTTGCTTGAAGTCAATTGGGGTAACATGCGTCGGCCCATACTTTTCGCAGAACGCCTCAATAAGGGCGTCTTCGACCTCTTGTGTGGTGATGTCTTTCTTGACTTCGCTAAGATTACCTACCCGTGAGACAACGGACTTTACCGCCTTCGAAGATAATTTGGTAGAACTGGGAGTAAGGTAGTTTGCCATGACAGAGAGGTCGCTGGTAATCAGAAGTGTCCCATGATGGCAGAACTTGGTTGCAGTGGTCTGGAAGGCATTGCCTGAAATTTTCTTTCCTTCACTTAGGATGTCATTGCGTCCGGAAAGTTCAGCTTTGATGCCGAGTTTTGCCAGGGCGTCAAGGAGCAGGGCGAAGTTTTCCTCCTTCGTGGAGTAATCTTTTTTCCCTATCAGGGTAAAGCAGAGGTTGCCCCTATCATGATAGACCGCCCCCCCCCCGCTATTCCTACGTACAAGCTGCACGTTTTCCTTATCCATCCTCTCGAGATTGCATTCGCTGTAGGGGTTTTGAAAACGACCGATGACAATGCAAGGGTCATTCACCCACAGATAGAGGATGTGCTCAAGGTCTTCCTTGATCAGATACGCTTCTCCTGCCAGGTTGGCAGCACAGTCGTGTGATGTTGCAACGAAAATGGATGATCTGTTCATGGTACTAACTCTATCTTTCTTCAGTGCCATCATGCTATAGTTCCGGCCATGAATATCATCCTTTTTTCACATTTGGATGCGAAAAACAGCCTTCCTCTCTCTGATTATCGCGCCTTGCATATACGGAAAATCCTCAAACTAGGCGTAGGGGGACAATTCCTTGCCGGAGAGATTAATGGTGTGAAAGGATTGGCAACCATCCTTTCTCTGGACAGTGAGAACCTATTTTTCAGTTTCCTCGAAGGTGAGCCTTCCCCTTCCCTGTATCCTATAACCCTCTTGGTTGCCCAAGTAAGGCCTATCTGTATGAGACGGATCCTTAGGGAAGCGGTAAGCCTTGGCGTCTCAAAGATCATCCTCACAGGTTCTGACACCACTGAAAAGTCCTATGCCGATGCCAAGCTCTATACGAATGGGGAGTACCGGTCGATCCTTCTCGATGGTGCGATGCAAAGCGGAGAGACAGGGGTCAGTGACGTAGTGTTCGCCAAAACGGTGGAAGAGGCTATCTCGGATTTGGAACCTGCTGGAACCAGGATTGTCCTGGACAATGTGATGGAAGCCAAGAGCCTATCATCCTTTTCCGCCCCTGTAATTCCTGTTGTGCTGGCCATCGGAGGGGAGC
>DMAO01000092.1 GCA_003446545.1 Sphaerochaeta sp. | reverse complement strand
AGAAACGGTGAAAGGATAGGCTGTCAGCAGTTCCAAAAGGGCTTTCCTCTTTTCCTTAGGGATGTTTGCAGAGGTGTCTTGGGTAGTGAGACCAAGGGTTTGTAGCAGTTGTTCCGCAAGGTGCGCTACGAGACCTTCCCCCTTGAGAAGGGTATAGAGCTGTTTCTTTGGGTTGTTGGAGAATAGCTCTGTGAGAACTCTTTTCTGCTCTTCCTTGTTGGAACAGGGAAGAAGCGAGGCCCTGATCTGATCCCCCTTGCGAATGGTTCCTGAGTTATTCAGGATTACCGGACCTGACAGCCCGTCATGGGTGAAAAGCATGTCTCCAGTTGCCTGGTTGTAGCGTTTGGTCTCGTCCTTATGGAAGAACTCCACCAAGGAGTCCCTGATGGAATTTCCCGCTATGGAGGTAAACGCATAGTCTGTTACTGAAACGGCAACCAAAGCAGGGGAGGGGGATATGATACTGTGGCCCAACATCTTAGCCAAAGCATAGCCAGAGCCATCGCTGCCGGTAGTGGGATAACTCATCCCGCCGGTTGTCAGTACAACTGTCCTAGCCTGGAATTGTTCACGTTCTGTGCCTACAAGGTAGCAATTGCTTTCTTCGTCCTTTTGCACTTCGGTTACCTTTGCACTGGTTCTTACTTCAAATCTGTTCTTTGATGCCTCATGCTCAAGCATTTCCACCACAGCCTTTGCTTGCAGGCATGAGGGAAAGACCTTGCCGTCATCCCGTTCAGTCAGTGGCAGCCCATGGCTTTCAAACCAAAGGCGTGTCTTTTGGGTCGGAAAGTTCAGCAGTGCTGGCTTGAGGAAGTTGCTCTGCCCATTGTTTCCAAAGTGTTTGAGAAACGAGGAGGTCTCCTTATTGTTGGTGAGATTGCACATCCCTCCACCCGTTATGAGGATTTTCCTTCCTACACGGGAAGACCCTTCCAAAAGCAATACCCTTTTACCTGAAATGTTTGCAGCAAGGAACAAGCCGGCTGCCCCTCCACCGATGATGATCACGTCGTACATAACCCTATCATAGCAGAGGATCGTCACCTGTATCTATGCCAGGAGAAGAAAGCCTGAATACATTGCCCTCGCTGGGAGTTTACCGGTACTGTTTCAAATGAATACGTGTGAAAACTTGACGAGTAAGAAAGAGCATGATATTGTTGCATGCAACAAGTGAAGGCGGAGGTTGACTATGGCCCAAACATATTTGGTGACAGGTGGTGGAAGAGGTATCGGAAGGGGTATATGCATAGAACTGGCAAAGAAAGGGTACTCTGTACTCATAAACTTTGCTGGAAATGAGAAAACTGCAGAAGAGACTAAAACCCTCTGTGAACAGGCCGCATCTAGTCCAACCCAACAATTCTCGTTAATTAAGGCAGATATTTCTGACCCTCTGCAGCGGGAGGCACTACTCAAGGCATCATTCTCCCTCCATGGTAGGCTGGATGGCCTGGTAAATAATGCGGGTATAGCACCCAAACAACGCTTTGACTTTCTTGATATGCCACAAGAGTCCTATGACCGTCTTATGGATGTGAATCTCAAGGGCCCAATCTTTCTTACCCAACTGATCGCAAACGAGTGGAAAAGGCAGGGAGCCCTTTCAGGTAAGACAGTCATTTTCATCTCTTCAATTTCTTCCGACACCGTTTCCACCAACCGGGGAGAGTACTGCATAAGTAAGGCAGGTCTTTCAATGGGTGCCTCTCTCTTTGCCACCTCCCTTGCTCCCTATGGTGCACACGTATTTGAGGTGCGTCCAGGGATTATCAAGACTGACATGACCAGTGCAGTCGAATCGAAATATGATGCACTCATCGCAAGTGGTCTGGTTCCTCAGCTACGATGGGGTACCTCAGAGGATGTGGGAAAAACTGTTGCAGCCCTAGCCAGTGGGGTTCTACCTTACTCTACAGGAGCAGTAATCCATGTAGATGGAGGACAGCATATTCCTAGGCTATGAGGTGAAATAGGTTTTGGAGCGGAAATCAGCCCAAACCTTTTCGAACCAGAAGTCCATATCAGGGAGGGCTCTGCAGGGGACAAATTCCTGTTGCAGCGTGCCTTCACTTGATTTGCTGATTACCTGGCATACCTTACGCATGTCCTTGTTCTCTGCCTTGATCCTATAGTCAGGAAGTAAAGGATGCGCTTCTCCCCCTGTAGTGTCAAACACTACAAAGGATCCTCTGCTTCCTCCCCCTGCCGCCAAATATTCCTGGATGGCAAAGAGATACCACGTCTGGGCAATGAGCATATGTCTGAGCCTTAAGGCCTGAGGCAGGAAAACCGCCGGTATTGCGAGTCCTTGCAGTGCCTGTGTATTTTGGTGCACAGCATCTGCATAGGAGTCTTGTAGGTCTTGTAGAGAACGAACAGGCCCTCCGCTGTGGGACATCCTCTGCTGTATGGAAGCTCGTATGGTATCCAACGTGTCTTTAGCCTTTTGGATGCTGATATGCTCATCAACAGCCTTTTTAGTCCACTGCAGAGCAAGTTCCACTATTGGCCCTATCTGTATGCAAGCCTCTTCTTGTGCCAGTGAAACCTGCAGAGCATGTTCGCTTCCATAGCCAACAATTCGTTGTGCACAGCGTAAGGCCCCTACCTGGCCTGCATTCAGGGCACTTCCTCCGGGTCTACTGACGCCGTGGCTTCCATTAACCTCACCAATTGGATAGAAACGTCTCAGATTGGTAGATTCCCACCAGATATCAGATGATAATCCTCCGTTGTTATGTTGTGCGCAAACGTCTATTTCAATGGCCTCTTTTGCCAAATCAATATGTTTGTCTAGGTATAGGTCGTATGCATCAGGATTCAACAGGAGCAGGCGCTCAATAGGCGTTTCAGCCCAGGCGTTTGATTTTTCCAAATAACCGAGGGCCGTCTCATCGAGTACCTTCTTACCAAAAGGGCCCCAGGTTACGTTACCTGAAATGTTAGTGCGGAAATCTAAAAACACCCTTCTGTTTTTTACCTGTGTTTCCGTATAAACCAGAAGGTCGATCAACGAAGATCCATTCTGAGAAATTTTAGAGGCGTCAAATGGCCATTGGTACCCTTTTAGGAATATTGCACTTGTAATCTTCTCCCATGAGGGAAAGTATGGTGAGAGGAAATCCTGTTCGTCATTTCCCTCCAGGTCAGTGCTGAAATACCGTGGGAGGACCTGTTGGTAACTGCCGGAGAGGTTCCACCTTACTTTGGTTGAAGCTATGCCAAATTGTGATT
>DMAO01000291.1 GCA_003446545.1 Sphaerochaeta sp. | reverse complement strand
ATAAGCGCGAACATGGTCGCAGGCTACTATCATGACCATGTCTTTGTACAGGCTGAATTGGCAACATTGGCTTGTGTCCTGTTGCAAGAACCTTAGGTAGGGGGGAAAAGCCTTGGGTCATCTGAAAGATAGGAGACGTCCTTATAGAGAACATCGGCGAGGCGGCCGAGGATTTTCCTGTCATTGCTGCCGCTCAGCACTGCGATGGTATACCCTGCCTTGGCCTTCTTCGCCATCTTCATATCTGTTTCCGTATCTCCCACCATAGCAACCTCGCTACTGGCGAGGGCAAAGCGAGAGCAGAATGCCTCAAAGGCCTGGGGGTGGGGTTTCTTGTGATACTTGCTGTCGCGGGTGCTTAGGAAATCCACCATATGGTCGAGACCCATCAGGGAGAGAAATACCTTTGTCGAGGACTCGGTGTCGCTGGTGATGATGCCGATGTGGTATCCAGTCTCCTTGAGTTTTGTGAACAGCTGCTGTTGCATGGAGAAGTCGAGTTCCCTCAACCTTTCGCTGACGAGCATCTCACTGTTCTTGATGTTCTGGTGATAGACACGGAAGGTCTTGACCACAGGGATGCGGTAGCGTATACAATACAGCAGGTAGCGTTTGAAGATGACCCGCCTCTTATGGGTGAATAACAGGCCCTTTGCAAGGGTATTGCCCTCATCATCGATTCCCATCAGCCTGAGCATAGCCTGTTGGGCAATCTTGTGCTTTCCCTTGTTTTTTCCCATCTCTGCAAACGCAGTGGTTACTGCCTCACTGAGCACTTCTGCCCACACTTGGGCGTAGTCAAACAGTGTTCCATCCTTATCAAAAACAATTCCCTTGAGGTTATACTCACTTTGTGTCATGTTTGGGTATCTTACGGGATTTTTACACCATTTGGCTAGGGGATTACAGCATGAATGATATAGGTAACAAAGTAGTTGAACGAACGTTCCAATTCAGGTCTCAAGTTGAGTCCTTGCGCTTTTCTACAGACCTTGTGATCTATAACCCCCTGATCTATGTATGGGACCTTCACAAACAGTATCTCTTGAAGTATGTACATTCGCAGGTGGATACTATCTTTCTTGGCATGAATCCCGGCCCCTTCGGGATGGCTCAGAACGGAGTCCCCTTCGGTGAGATCAACGCTGTAAAAAATTTTCTGCAATTGGACGGCCATGTGGGCAAGCCTCCCTTTGAACACCCCGCCCGTCCTGTTTTGGGTATGGACATCAAACGCAGTGAAGTCAGTGGGAAGAGGCTCTGGGCCCTGTTCAATGACCGCTTTGGCAATGCACAGTTCTGTTTTGCTACCCTTACTGTGGTCAATTATTGTCCGCTCGTATTTATGGATCGTGGCCCTACGGGAAAGAACATCACCCCCGACAAACTGCCCAAGACCGAGCGTATTGCCCTTGAGACAATCTGTGATAGCTATCTTGTAGATATTGTAGCCTTGCTCAAACCCACCAATTTCATTGGAGTAGGCAGGTATGCAGAGAAAAAAATGGAAAAGCTTTTTCCACCCCAAGAGGGGCGGATAGTGGCTTCCATTCTTCACCCGAGCCCGGGAAACCCCCAGGCCAACAAGCTCTGGAATGAGAAGGTCACCGATACCTTGGTCTCCTTGGGGGTTTGGCACTAAGGGGTTCCCGTTTTCTCACTGAAACTGTTCATTTACTATAAAATTGGGTTTTATCTGATAAATATGCTCTCTAAGCAAAGTTTTGAGAGAAACTTTATAGCTTATGGCATAGAAATTATGTAATCGTAGTAGACAACAGACTAACCCTTTGATATTGTTGTGTCATGGGTGTCCTGCTTTCTCGTCATGCTTACGCAAAAGTGAATGTATATCTAGCTGTTGGTACCCCTTTTGCAGACGGGTATCACCCCATTGAGTCCATTTTTGCCCTAGTTGATTTATCTGACCATATAGAGATGACTTATAGGGAAAGTGATGTCTTCTCCGTTTCAGTCACCGGTTTGGAAACCTACTGTGACAAGGGAAGCGATACCCTGACCCAGGCTGCTCTTCTCTGGTATGAGAGAGCCCTTCTCCCCCTATCAGTACAGGTGCATTGTGAGAAGCACATCCCTGTCAAGGCAGGATTGGGTGGTGGCTCCAGTGATGCAGCTTCTTTGCTGTTGCTCTTACAACAGGCAGCAGGGGAGAGAGCACTGCCTCCCAAAGAACTTGAGGATATAGCCTTGCACGTTGGCAGTGATGTGCCTTTTTTTCTTTCAGGCTTTTCTTGTGCTTTGGTAGAGGGCAGGGGCGAGAAGATTACGGGCCTCACCCTTGAACCTAAACATATTGTGCTAGCCCAGCCTAGTGGATATTCAGTCTCAACCAAAGAAGCGTACGCACGCATTGATACCTTGCTTGATAGAAATGAGCTGGGTGAAAGAATCCCCCTTCAAACAGTTCTTTCCACGTTGGAAAAGAAGACTCCTTACTGGGGAGATGTTTTTTTCAATGTTTTTGAGAGATGTACTGAGTATCCTGAGTTTTATGAGACAGTACATCTTGTTGGTGAAAAATATAGTGGTTTTGGAAGTTTATCCGGAAGTGGGTCTTGCTGGTTTTTTATAAGCGAAAATGACAAAAGTGTGCTAAAATTGTGTGAGGATCTTCACAATAGGTTTATGGATAGTGTGCAACTTTGGTGCACTAAGCTGATATAACGGTCTTGGTTCAGAAGGCATTACTTGGAGGTGTTTGTGGACATATCAGAGGTGCGGATACGGAAGGTCAATCAGGCAGGTAAGCTCAAGGCTTATGTTACAGTGACGTTCGACAACCAGTTTGTCGTGCATAACATTAAGGTTATTGAAGGCCGTGAGGGGGATTTTATCGCCATGCCTAGTCGGCAGCTTGCAAATGGGGAGTTCAAGGATGTTGCCCATCCCATCTGTAGTGAATTTCGTGACCACCTCCAAAAGATAATTATGGATGCGTATATTTCCGATGTGGGGGATGAGACAAAACTAACCTCTCAGGAATAACCGCTGGACAAAGGATTCTATTTCGGATATTGTCATATCCGTCCTTGGGAAGTCGCCAAGCGGTTAAGGCTCTGGTTTTTGGTGCCGGCATCGGGGGTTCGAATCCCTCCTTCCCAGTTGCATTAAGCAATCCCAAATTATTGCGGGTTGCTTTTTGTTTGCCCATACATTCGGAGGCAAAGCTCTTGTCGTCGATAATGATAATCGGGTAGTATTGTATTTCGTTGGGTGTCTTGGATACCCCTATGTTATGGTAATTGGTGCCAAAATGGTAGCCAATGAGAGTACAAGGAGCATTGTATGTCTGAAAAAAGATCTCTTACTGCCGAAAGAAGAACAACCGATTTCGGTTCCGCTGGCGCACGCCGGTTGTTGCGCAACAAACGAATCCCTGCTGTAATTTATGGCAAGAAGAAGAATCCAATACACCTTTCCCTCGATGCAAGGGAATTCAACAATAAGATGCGCTATTTCTCTGAGACTGCATTGCTCAAGATCACCATTGGTAAAACCAAATACGAATGTCTGATGAAAGACTACCAAGAAAACCTGATGTACGGCGAGATCAAGCATGTGGACTTCTATGAAGTAACCCGTGGTCAGGCTCTTCGTGCAATGGTCGCCCTTACCCTTGTCGGTCACCCAGTTGGAACCCGTGTAGGTGGAGTGCTTGAGCAGGTTATGCATGAAGTTGAAATTGAATGCTTGCCCAAGGATCTTCCCGATGCAATCCATGCAGATGTCTCCCACCTGGGGCTGAACGAAGTTCTTCACCTCAGTGAGGTTGTTTTCCCCAGTACGGTAAAGGTTCTTGAGGATCTTAACCGAACAGTCGCATCCGTAAAGACAATTAAGGAAGAGGTTGTCGAAGAAGAGGATGAGGAAGCTGCGGTTAACGTCATCGATGAAGCTTCTGATGCAGAAGAGGACGACAAGGCCAAAAAATGAAGCTGATTCTTGGACTGGGCAATCCAGGTACCAAGTACGAACAGTCTCGGCATAACGTCGGTTTTGCTGTGGTTGAACAGAGTGCAGCGTTTTTTCAGGTTCGTCTGAAAAAACGCTGTTTCCGTTCATACCGGTATGCAAAGTTGGCAGTCGGGGGCAGTCCGAGCCTTCTGGTACAACCTTTGACCTATATGAACAACAGTGGGGATATTGCGAAGTATTTCCGTAGGCAATCATGCAACGACATGATAGTTGTACTTGACCAGATGGATCTTCCTTTGGGAACGATCAGGATCAGGAAGGGTGGCTCCTCTGCTGGGCACAATGGTCTGAAAAGTCTGATCGAAAAGTTCGGCTGCAGTGATTTTGTCCGCATCTACGTTGGTATCGGACGTCCAGCCCCAGGAGTTTCGGTCGTTGACCATGTACTTTCCCAAGAGGATGACCCTCGCTTTGGCAGCGGAGTAAAGCTTGCTTCAGAGGCCCTTTGTGCATTGGTGGAGGGTACAAGCATCAAGGAGGTGATACATGCCTACAATCGAAGAGTTGGTCCCCTCTGAAGTCTCTCGGTTCCTCACAGAGCAGCACATCGACTTGGATAAGAGTATGGCAGTTGCTTTTTCGGGAGGGAGTGACTCACTTGCCCTTCTGCTTGCCCTCTCTAGCTTGCTCCCCCCATCTAAGATAGTACCTCTCTATGTGAACCATGGCCTTCGCAGGCCTGAGGAACTACAGCAGGAGCTGTCCCTCAATCGGGAGAACTGTGAGAGGCTGGGTCTTGTTCTTACTGTGCTGACCCTTGAGAAAGGATCGGTTGCAAAGGCATCCTCCACCAGAGGCTCGGGTATTGAGGAAGCAGCTCGCCTGTTGCGTTACGCAAACCTGGAAGATGCTTGCACCTCCTTGGGATGTACCTATCTTGCCACTGCGCACAATGCTGACGACCAGATGGAGACCATACTCAAACGGGTATTTCAAGGCAGCAGCATAGCCTCCTTGGAAGGTATCGTCTCCGTCCGGAGTGGTTTTTCCTCCCCAACAGTCATTGTGAGGCCTACCCTCACTCTAACGCATGTGCAACTGCAACAGTATGTTGTTGCCCTGGGGTATCACTGGTCTGAAGACTCAACCAACCATCAGATGTGTTATGAGCGCAATGCGATTCGAAAACACCTAACCCCTGTTATCCTCTCTCTCTATCCTCAGGCCTATAAAGGTGTGCAGAGACTGACCACCCGTGCAAAGGATGTCTCTGCCCTGTTGGAAGACCTCACCTCTGAGGCTGTACGTAAAGTCGTCTTTTCAGAGCATGCAGGCATGTTTTTAGATGACTTCCTTGCATTGGAGAGATCAATACGTGATAATGTCTTGTTCCGAATGTTCGACCATGTTGCCCAAGGGTTGGATACGAGGGTTTCCTATGCCAAGGTGCAACAGGTCCGCAGCGCCTTGGAAGCAAGCACAGCCTCAGGGCGATGGTCTATTACCAGTGGGAATACTGTAGCTTACCTTACTGGGGGATGGTTTTCCTTGCAAACAAGGGCAGTCCCCTTCAGTTTTTGCTTCCCAATTGATATACTTGAAGATCAAGACAAAGTGGAGCTGGGGTTTGGATCAGAGTTTAGCATCCTACCTACGAGCGAGGATCCCCTGCTCTTACGTATAGAAAAGGGACAGCTGGTCAATCCTGTGCTGCGTTCACCCCTTGAAGGGGACCGCATAGAGCTAGAAGGGAAGACTGTATTGCTGAGCAAGCTCTTTTCTGAATGGAAGATTCCTTCTGATCTACAACCGCAAGTCCCTGTTCTTGAGGACGTTACGGGGATAGTAGCAGTGTTTGCACGGTTTCTTGGGGGAAAGGATCGGTTGTGCAATAGATATAAAACTCCCCTTGCCGGAAGAACAACAAATATATATAGTGTTAGCAAAAGGAACGAGAGCAGTGAAACTTAAAAAAGAAGACAACGACAGAGATAATGATACACGCAAAGACGATAAGGACAATAACCAGTATTGGCAGGGTCCTTCCAAAGATGGGAAAAAGCCTCCCTTCATGCCTCAGAACAATCCGAAGAACCGGTTTGCCCTGATGGTTTTTATCACCTTGGCGATTACGTTTGCCTATATGTTTTTCACCAGTGCCAGTACAGTTGACCAGGTGGTTCCCTATACCACTTTCATTTCGTATGTCAATTCCGGCGAGGTGATAAGTGCAGAGATCAAGGAACAGTCCCAGATTAACTTTGTATTGAGAAACGGTGTAACTGCAAAGACGAGAATTCCGTATTTTGATGATACCCTCTTGGAGACACTGAAAAAAAATAAGATTACTGTCACCGGCTCTGTGCAGGAAATCTCCTTGCTACAGATATTGTTGCAGCTCTTGCCTTGGATTATCTTCATAGGCTTTACCATCATGCTCTACCGCCAATCAAGCGGCATGAACGGGAAAATGATGTCTTCGTTGGGAAAAAGCAGAGCCAAGGAGTATCTTGAAACGGATACGAAGACAACCTTCGCCGATGTTGCCGGTCAGATAGAGGCCAAATACGAGTTGGAGGAAGTGGTGGAATTCCTCAAACGTCCTGACCACTTTACCAAAGTGGGGGCAAGGATTCCTCGCGGAGTGCTGCTTGTCGGCCCTCCCGGAACAGGTAAGACCCTTCTTGCAAAGGCTGTCGCCGGTGAAAGCGGTGTTGCCTTTTTCCATACCAGCGGGTCTGACTTTGTTGAGATGTTTGTCGGTATGGGAGCTGCCAGGGTACGTGACCTTTTTGAACAGGCCAGAAAGCATTCCCCCTGTATCCTGTTTATCGATGAGCTTGACGCTGTAGGGCGTACTCGTGGTGGTGGCCTAGGTGGTGGAAATGATGAGCGCGAACAGACACTTAACCAGATTCTGGTGGAGATGGACGGATTCTCCACAACAACAGGAGTCATTGTGATGGCGGCCACCAACCGCCCTGATGTCCTTGACCCCGCCCTGTTGCGTCCTGGTCGTTTTGACCGTCAGGTGGTGGTGGACCTTCCTGATATCGTGGAGCGTGAGGCTATCCTCAGGATTCATGTGCGCAAGATTCAGCTGGAAGACGATGTTGACTTGAAGAGGCTTGCCCGTGGTTCAGCCGGCACAAGTGGTGCCGACCTTGCCAACCTGATCAATGAGGCAGCCCTTTTTGCTGCTCGCAAGAGAAAGCTTACTGTCTCCATGGATGACATGGAAGAGGCACGAGACAAGATTCTGCTCGGTGTGGCACGGAAGAGCCGCGCCATGACTGACGAGGAAAAGCTTGCCACCGCTTATCATGAGGCTGGGCATACCTTGCTACACTACTACCTAGATAATCTCGATCCCTTGCATAAGGTGACGATCATTCCCCACGGAAGAGCCCTAGGCCTTACAGTCAGCCTTCCTGAACGCGATGCCTATACCAAGAACCGTTCCATGCTCATTGACTGGATCAAGGTGACCATGGGTGGATATGTGGCCGAGGAGCTTGTGTACGGTGAAACCACAACAGGTACCAGCAATGACATCAAGCAGGCCACAGACCTTGCTCGCAGGATGGTCACAGAGTGGGGCATGAGTGGACTGGGGTTTGTTAATTATGCAGATGAGTCCGAACCGATATTCTTGGGAAGGGAAAT
>DMAO01000008.1 GCA_003446545.1 Sphaerochaeta sp. | reverse complement strand
TGATAGCCAAGGCGCTTGGTCTTGACTACCGTTCAGCTGCCCGTGGAGGCCTGTTGCACGACTTCTTTCTCTATGACTGGAGGGAGCGCAAGGCCAGTGACACCAGTCGTGCCCTGCATGGTCGGGAACATCCACACATAGCCCTGGCAAATGCAAGGGGACAATTCGAAGTAAGCGACCTGGAAGCTGATATCATTGTCAAGCACATGTTTCCCAAGACCCGGCAGATACCCCGGTACAAGGAAAGTTTTGTGGTCTCCCTCAGTGACAAGATTTCCTCTGTCTATGAGTATTATGGAATGCTGAAGCATCGCTACTTGCACAGATAGAAATGATAGGAAGAAAGGGAGGGCGTATGGTAAAACCTTACGCCGCCTACATCACCTACCAACCAGACAGAAGGCCCTCATCAAAAACCAATCTGCCATTATCCTTTTGCTAACCAGGATACAACACTCTCCATGGCCTTGTCCTGTGCAGGAAGATCCTTGTCATAGGGCATGAAGTGGGAGGCTGCAGGAATATGCAGGTGCTTGTTGCTACCATGTGCCTTCTCCATGACAAGACGGCTTGCTGCCTGGGGAACTGTCTTGTCCAACCCCCCGCTAATGATCAGAGTATCGGCAACTAGATGATCGAGACAGGCTACAGCTTGCCGTCGAACCTTTTCCAATTCCCAAACAGCCGTGGGGAAGGTATAAGACCAGTATTCAGCGCCAAGGAACTCATCATCATCCTTATCGCCCTCATAGTAGAAATGATACTCAGGATCACTCTTCCAGGAAACTTTCAGGCGTTTGACAAAGTGGCGGAAAAGCCTGAGCTTCCAAACGGGTATGGAAGGGATCAAAAGAGCTGGGGCGAGCAGTGCAAGCCGCTGGACATCAAAGGCATCGGCTATGATAGTGGCAATGGCCCCACCCATGGAGTGACCTACCAGATAGACGTTCGAATACCTCTTGGAAAGATTTGTATAAGCATCATAAATGGTACCTATCCAATCTTCAGCCTTCGATGCGAGAAAATCATCCCCACTGGTTCCATGACCAGGGAGACGGGGGGCAAAGCAGTCAAAGCCTGCCTCATAGAGGTCTAGCCCAGGTCTGATGAGCTCACCTGGATACCCACTGAAGCCATGGACAAGCAGGACGGCCTTCGGAGAACGTTCTTGATGTACCATCTTCCAAGCTCTGGCACACTTGCGCACAGGAGCCTTATCCTGGTAGTGATTGGTATCCCAAGCAAATACATCATAGGAAATATTCATATCAGGTCTCCTTACCATGTTTGTTTGAGCAGATTCAGCAGGTCAATCCTGCTACGGACCTTTGTCTTGGAGAAAATATTGGCCACATGGTTATTAACCGTATTAGCACTGATACCAAGGTCTGCCGCTATCTCCTTGTTTGTCAGCCCGTTGCTAACCAACTGGATTACAACAAACTCACGCTCAGTAATATGATAGGGTACCAGGTCTTCCAAGGCAAGGTCTTTCTTACCCAGCGCCCCTTCCCTAGCCAGCCTGACAAACTCCATAAACAGGAATGTCATGACGCTGATGGAGAAGGCAAGAAAATACACGCCGTACATCAGAGGCTTGATAGAAGGGAAAACTAGGGAAAGAACAATGGAGGGCAGCATCGCAGCACTGACAATGATGATGGTGATGCACGTTGCCCTTGCCGTCTTGTTCTCGATGGAAGAGAGGTTCTTGAGCACGATGATGAGACAGAACCCCACCACAAACACAAACAAGAGGATCATAAGGTCATCAAAGGCCTTGTTACCAGTAATGGCATGGAAAATTCCAAGACTCAGGTAGACACCAGCCAAGATATAGAAAAATGTCTTATAGGGGTTTCTCCAGGGGTGTGCGATTACCCATGTGGTGAAGTATGGCAGGAACACCGTCAAGAATGTCACATTCGCAATGAAGACAAAGCCAATGAGGTACCCAACCACCACAGATGCAGTTCCAACAAGAAAAAGGTCTGTGATAAACTGCAGGGCCAAAAGCATCATGCATCCCAACAGGGATGCATGACAAATGATGAAGAATTTGGTCCATTGGTGCGAAGAGTACATGTTGTATACAATAGCCAAAGCTAGCGTCATACAGCCAAGGGCAAATGAAATCATATAGACCAGCAAAGTCAAAGCGCTCACCAGGACTACCCCTTATTCATACCCAACTGGTTCTGATTATGCGTAAGGTCTGCAAGCCCGCAGATATCTGTTATATCATTCAATAATGATACCAACGATATTGCAGGAAGGCCAAGTTCCTTTTCAACCAGACTGTTATAGGCATTGGCGTTGAAAGAAGCTTTTGCCTTGGCAGGATACAGTTTTAGGTGCAGATACATCCCATCGGTCAACAGATAGGAAGCATCTGAGGAAAAACCAGGAAGGCTCTTTTCCAAGGCACTGCTTATCATGCCGGTCTCCCCAACAAATCCCTTTGGGGTCTGCAGATGCAACAGGTACCAAATTGGCATGGCAGGATTGGTCCAAGCCAGGCCGACCTTCTTCTTTTTGGCATAAGGGATCTGTTTCTTCACCTCCGTAGGAGTGATAGCCAGATCAGCAAGACCGAACAAGACCCATACAACCGAATAGTTTCCGGTATTGCGATAACGTGATGCAAGGGTAATCAGATGCTCAAGGTCCCTGAACTCCTCCTCCCACAGGACCGTTAGGTTGGAATAACGGCAATCCTTGCGCATCTGGGAAAAATAGAGAGCCTCAGCTTCTGAGGCTGTAAGTATCAGGATAGTCCTGCGCGGCTTATTGGATATTTTTTTTCGTGCCATGGTCAGACCTCCTTGTCCGTATTTTTGTCAACAAAGCAAAACTCAGAAAGAATAGGTAACGAGCCAAATGCCCCGTTCAAGTACTGTGCTTGGGTCTTATCCCTATTCTTGGAATACTTGAAGTCTGCAAGACTGAAATAGACAGTTGCACTGTCGCTGTTCTTCTCAGCAAAATAGATGCCATCACGTCTCATGAGCCCTTGTTGCAACAACGAAGGGTTGCAATCGACAGCAAGCATCTGCGAACCATAGCCTGTATTGCTCTCCTCGAATATCTCAACGATGTGCGCAAGGACATACGGATGAAGTAACATGCCAAAGTCATCGATGATCAGAGTCCTAGGTTTGATGAAACTCTCAAAGAAAGCGACGCCGACTAGGCAGAGTCTTCTCAGGCTCAAACTCTCCAAGGAAAAGTAAGAGGCGTAGTGTTGGGTGACATTGGTGTGGACAAAGATAAGACGGTCATCCTTGATCTTGATGTCACGGATATCAGTGATATCTACACTCCACAGGAAGTTGGTCAGCTGCTTTACCCAGGAGGGGTGTTCGCTAAGCTGAGAGATGAGATACTTCTCACTGAGACTTGAAACACCCATGGGCACCATGTGCAGGCATTCGTCGATCCATGCATACAGAGGGAGTGTGGTCTCACTTCCCTTTGCGCTTGAGGCGTTGAGGAAGGAGTGCTTTTCGTCCACTTTCGAGACCAGTCGCTTCTTCTCGCCACGGTAATTCTTTCCAAAGCGGTACTTGTAGGCAAGGTCCGCGTCATCAAGCAGCAGAGAAGCCTCACTGAGCTTTCGCTCAAACATAAGTCTCTTCGAACGCCCAACCATGGTAAACAGGGACTCTTCGAAAATCTTCTCCCGGTCAGCAACCAAGGTATAGATTCCAATGGTGGAATCCAATGTCTCATCGCCCTGTTCCAATACCACTCGGATGATGATGGTAGCAGGTTGCCCCTTCTCATCAGAGTAGGCAAAAGATGTCCCGCTGAGAATCTGTAGGGGGTTTGCCGTCTCTTCAGGTGCGGTCACAATACCTTTCAGAGCTTCAAGAGCCCGAACAAAGGAGCTTTTCCCTGCCCCGTTAGGACCTATGATGGCCGCAGTCTTGATAAGCTTGAGCTTATCATTGACTTTCACCACTTTTGACTCCGGAAACCTATTGTCCCTGACAGCTTCAAAGGAAATTGTCTGGGCCGACCGTACGGACTTAAAGTTCGCAATAGTCATATCAAGCAGCATTCGCTACCTCCTTACTCACCCACTGGGTGTATATCACAAAATCATACCTTCCATCTTATCGTAAACCTTTGGCCATTGGTTCAGAACCGCAAGCATACGGGAGGGAAGCGTCTCATCTCCATGATTATCTGTTGCCACCAGGTCCACCAGCCCACTCTCCAGGTAGGGAAGGGCAGAACCATCCTCAGCAGCTTCGACATTCACCTGAACCAAGGCCCCTAAAGAGCGAAGGCGTCCCAGCATAGAACTTGTCGGGCTTATCCAACGATACCTTTCAACATGGGCGAGAATTATCGTAAAACCCTCACAGTGCAACTTCTCCAGACGAGGAATCAGGTTTGCAGGAGGGAGAGAGAGGCCAAACTCAACCAGACAATACGTATCCGCAATGGGAATACATTTCAGCTCCGGTTGGTCTCCGACGAACAGCTCGCTTCCCAGATAGGTCATCATTCCCATGTCCATAGCAATCTTTGATGCCCACTTGAACGTTTCGCGTAACGATCCGATATTGGTCTTCACATACGGATTGTAAATGTGCGGCGTAAAGGCAATGGATGATATCCCACTCTCCTTATAGAGGCTCAGCATTCTGGAGAAACCCTCTACAGAGACATAGCCATCATCGATCTGAGGTAATACATGACAGTGGAAATCACAAAGGCCCATTTGAAACTCCTGCCTGTGATTATACCCAGAAATTGTCGTTTGTGAAAGGACAAAGAATAGAGAGTTGAAAAATAGGCTATCAATGGGTCAAAATTCTAGCATAGGAACCGCTTGAGCGTCTTCTGAAAGCATATGGTGCTTGATCATATGCACTTCACTTACCATATCGGCTATCGAAACAAGGGAAGGCGGTGCATCGCGACCGGTGATGACAAGGTGGGGAAAGCCTTTTTTCTGCTTGTGGTCTGCAAGCCAGAGGCAAACATCCTCGGTATCGAGGTAACCCAAGCTGAGAGTATAGGTAAACTCATCAAGGACAATAAGGTCAAAGCTTGAAGTGGAGATCCACCGCTTGACCTGTTCCCATCCCTTGATGGCGAGTTCTGCATTGGTCTTTGCATTATCACCAACCCAGGTAAACCCACTGCCAAAACTCTTCCACACTACACCAAGTTGGATAGCTATTCTGTATTCACCGCTATCGAGGCTTCGGGGGTCGCCCTTGAGGAACTGGGCAACGGCGCATTTGCCTCCATGTCCCAAGGCTCTCATTACCTGTCCCATTGAGGCGGTGGTCTTCCCCTTCCCTTCCCCGGTATATACCAAAATCCGTGGTTTCCCTACAACTTCCATCCTCACTCCATAGTCAGTATCTGTGTTTTGAACACATGCCCGTCGAGAATACCTAAGGTCCCATCAATCTGCTTCATAGCTTCATCCTGTTGGCTGGAAACCTCTTTCAGGCGTATCAATTGGTCATGGCTCTTTGAGTCTCCAGTTCTGTTATACACCTGGTTCATCAGGGCTAGGGCTTCTGAATACTGGCCAAGCCCTTCCAGCAACAAGGCGGCATTATATCCACTGGGCAGGTGTGTGTTCTTCTCCCATGCCTGGAAGAACACTTCATAAGCCTCTCTTAGGTTGCCTTGTTCAGCCAACTTATATGCATGGGCAACATCGGCCTTTGGCTTGTTGGACATCAAAGAGACGTGATACTCATCCCAGGAAGGGGCGAGCTGCTTGGCAACTTGGGAAGGGATCTCTCTGAGCATCCCATCAAAGAGAGGAAAGAAGGAAGGGGAAAATCCACTGGAATAACAACGCTCATCTGTATCACGACTGTTTTCGCTTGTCCCAAAGATAGTTTTCCCCAAACACGTCTCTTTGGTCTTCTGAGAAGTAAAGCTGTCTGTTGCAAGTATCCTGTTGGCCTTGAGGTCTATAAGGGTATAGGCAAAGGTGAGCGTAGCCTTCTGCTCAAGATAAAAGGACCTTCCAGTGACCTTCTCATAGGAGATGACTTTTGATGCAGGGTCAGAAGGGTCGGAATGTTCAGTGACCCACTCCTTTATATCCCTGCCTATGACCTGCTCTTCAAAGCCCATGTAGGTAATGGAGCTTTTCAGAAGTGCCTGCACACCCTGTTCTATCAGCATGGAGTATGCATCTGCTCCACCTTTGCCCAAAGTGAGATAGGCATCAGTAGTCTCAGGGGGGAGGATGGTAAAGTAGTCAGTATTGACCAGGGCATTACTAAGGTAGGTCGTACTGGCCTCGGCTATCTTGGCATTGACGTCCGAATCGAAGCCACTGCTCAGGGTAAAGGAAGTATCACTGGAACCCTTAATCCAAGGGGGGAGAATCCCGCCACGGGGAAAGGCATACATCTGGGTGGAGGCGATGGCAATATTGCGATGGTTGCTGACATCAACTTCACTGGGGATGAGGTGACGAACCTTGATGGATGTTGCACAGGAGGTGAAGATGAGCATCACAAACATGCTAAAAATTCCCAATAATGCCCGTTTCCTCATGAAAGAGCCTCCTCGGAAGCCAGATATTCAGAAGCTAGTTGTATGGCACGAGCCATACCTTGGTTGTCAGCAATGCCCTTTCCGGCAATGTCAAAGGCCGTGCCATGATCCACACTGGTACGCAAGAACGGCAAGCCCCAGGTAATGGAAATGGTCTGATTAAAATCCAAGGTCTTTGCCGCAATATGTCCCTGGTCATGATAGAGTGAGATCGCAGCCCTGTATTTTCCTATTTTAGTCTGGTGGAATACCGAGTCAGCGCCAATGGGTCCGACCACATTGATCCCCATACCCCTCGCCTCTTCTATTGCAGGCACGATGGCAACACCTTCCTCATCACCAAACAGACCATGCTCCCCACAGTGAGGATTGAGACCGGCAACAGCAATAGGCAGATCCATGGAGAAAACACCACTACCAGAACTTATGGCCTCGCACCTGAGGATGGTCTTAAGCAGGCTCTCCTTGGTGACAGCCTTGCAGGCTTCAGAAAGGGAAAGGTGCCTGGTATGGAAGAAAATTTTCATTCCCAGCGTATCGAACATGGTGACCGCATTTTTGGAACCTGTGAGGTCAGCAAGAATTTCTGTGTAGCCGATATGAGGGACATGGGCAGCTTGCAATGCTTCCTTATGCAACGGTGGGGTTACGATAGCCTTGCAATACCCCTCGCTCACCAGAGAGACACAGGCCTTGACCGACTCGTAGGCAGCCTTGCCACACATTGAGCTGACCACTCCATACGTAAACTGATCAAGGTCGACTCCCCCAATATCATACAAGATGCATCCAAGGCCCTTAGCCTGGGCAGCCTGTAAGGATGGGAGGGTATTCACCACTACCTCAAAAGCGCCTTCAAGATGAAGGTCCCTAGCTGTACGTGCGAACAACCGCTCTGAACCTACCACTACCAGGGGAGGAACCTCAGATGCACCGACTAGTGTCTTTAGGATTATTTCAGGGCCTATTCCTGCAGGATCCCCCATGGGAATGGCCAGATACGTATCTTTGTTTCTCATATGGCACAATCATAGCAGTGTGAAACAGAGCTGTCCAGAGCAACTACATCTATAGGGGAATGAAAGGTATCAATACCCCAGGGCAAGCCCTGGACCAAGGAGGCGTTGCCTCCTTTTCCGCCCCAAGGGGCGGAGTAGCTCACCTTGCTTTCCCGGCCCTCGCTCGGTAATGGAAGCATATTAATGCTTCCGCTACTCTCGCTTCGTTGGGGAATAACAGATGACTGAAAAGTACAAGAGTCTCCCTGCATTGTAGCCCGAGCCTGTCATATGCTTTAGACACGAGGTTCAATGGTTGTATGTCTCAAGTACCCGGTAAAAAAAGAGGATCACAGTTAGCAAGGGATATTAGGCGTCATAGGTCTGTCTATCTCCTTTTGCTCTTTCCCCTTACCTATTATATCATCTTCAAGTATATTCCAATATTCAATGGACAGATAGCCTTCAAGGAGTACATGGCTCTCGATGGAGTGCTTGGTAGCCAATGGGTTGGCCTGAAACATTTCAAGACCTTTACCAATTCGTACTATTTTATCGAACTCTTGCGTAATACCCTGATGTACAGTGTGGGAAAACTGCTATTCAGCCTTCCCTTGGCCATCATCCTTTCCATAACCATCTACGAGTGCAACAAGCCTACCTTGAGGAAAATGGTGCAGACCCTTGCTTATCTCCCACACTTTCTCTCTTGGGTGATCATGTATGGGATCTTGCTTGCTCTGCTTGCTCCTGGCGATGGTATTATCAATGACATCATCAAACTATTCGGGGGGAAACCCCTTGATTTTCTGACCAATACCAATGCATTCCCCTGGATTGTCATCTTCAGTGATGCCTGGAAGGAGATGGGCTGGGGTGCCATCATTTTCATAGCAGCCCTGATGGGCATCGACCCCTCGCTATTTGAGGCAGCCCTGGTGGAAGGTGCTTCTTCTTGGCAAAGGGTCCGCTATATCACCCTACCATCCATCAGACCTGTGATCATCATCGTCGTGCTACTTCGTCTGGGGACCATCCTAGATGCAGGCTTTAACCAAATTTTTATGCTCTATTCAACCCCAGTCCTATCAGTTGCAGATATCATCGATACGTGGGTTTATCGACAAGGGCTTCTGGAGTTCCAGTTTGGCCTTGCTACGGCGGTAGGCTTGTTCAAGGGCTTTATCGGTATGTTCCTTATTCTAGGCTCGAACCGTCTTGTCCGACGTTTCGGCGGAAACCCACTATTTTAGGAGTCGGTATATGGTAATGAAACAACAGAACAAACAGAGCCGATACCGAAGGGTGGGAACCACCTCCGTTGCAATCAAGCCCGGCAAGTCTGATCATGTATTCAACCTTGTGGTTGACCTGTTCCTCATTGTGCTGCTTGTCATCATAGCAGTGCCCCTATGGAGCACGATTACCCTCTCCTTCAGGCCGAATGATTATATCGGGAATAATCTGCAAGGGATGTTTCTCGCCCCTTGGGAATGGTCGTTCTCTGCCTATAAGGCACTGTTGGGTAACCAAGGCTTCCTTCTAGCGTTCAAGAACAGTTTCCTTATCCTTACAGGAGGGGTTGTCACTGCCCTTTTGCTGACCATCCCCCTTGCCTATGTGCTTTCCATACCTACCTTGCCAGGGAGGAAGTATCTTAGCTTGCTAGTGGTCATCCCCTATGTCTTCAACGTAGGAATGATTCCCACCTACCTCTTGGTGACCAACATAGGGTTGATAGACCACCTCGCCGCAATATTTCTTCCAGGAGCCATAAGCACATATAACTGTCTGATCATGCGCTCGTTCTTCGAAGGGCTTCCCTCTGAACTGAAGGAGTCTGCCCGAATCGATGGGGCTTCAGAAATCCAAGTGCTCGTCAGGATTATCCTACCCCTATCCAAGGCTATCATCATGACCATCGGCCTGTTCTATGGGGTCTCCTTCTGGAATGATTTCTTCCACGCGATGCTCTACCTGAACAGCAATCATCTGCAGCCGCTTCCTATCCTGCTGCGTAACATCCTGATGGCCAGTGGAATGAACGAGTATGTGGAGGTCAGTGCCTTCGGCGATGCCCCCATTGCAGCCATCAAGGCAGCCTCAGTCTTCATGAGCGCCATACCGATGATAATTGCCTATCCATTCATTCAGAAATATTTCACCAAGGGTACGTTGCTAGGTAGTGTGAAGGGCTAAACTTCCCCTGCCAGCTAGAACATAGGAACGGACATTGAAGTACTTCATGTAAGGAGGATTTGTCATGAAGAGAAATTGTACACGTAGTAGTATGCTAGTAACTGTTGTCCTGTTACTTTCGCTCTCCTTGTTTGCACAAGGCGCGAAGGAAGCTACAGGTCCTACAACCATCGAACTCTGGTACGGAGCGGCTATCACCGAAGCGGGACCACCACCATCAGATTGGGTTGGTTTTGGCATTATCAAAGAGAAGCTGGGCATCGAGCTTAAGCTGACAGCCCTACCTTCAAATGAAAGTGATCAGGATGTGAAGATCCAGGCAGCCGCTGCTGCTAACAATCTTCCTGACCTCTTTATGGTAAGGCGTGATGTCTTGGGACGTCTTGTACCCCAAGGCTTGATAGCTCCTGTTGATGATCTCTATGCAAAGATGCCCGTCAGGACAGCTGCCCACTATGATGATGTGAGCAAGGGGCATGCCCGTATTGGTGGCAAGTCCTATGGCTTGGCAGATCCAGGCTCAATCATGAAGAACGAGGGGCTGCTGATCCGTAAGGATTGGCTTGATAATCTTGGCTTGACGATTCCCAAAACTACTGATGAGCTGTTGGTGATGATGCGTGCATTCACCTTCAACGATCCTGACAAGAATGGCCGAAACGACACCTGGGGCTATGGAGCCTTCCAGGAAATCAACAACTTTGAAGCTTGGCCAGGCAGACGCTTGGAGCCCCTTTTTGGAGCCTTCGGTGTTGACGGTACCTGGAGTCTGGAAGAGGCTAATGCAGGTCTGAATGTCATGAAACCTGAATTCTATGATGCCATGGTTTTCCTGAAGCAGGTTGCTGATGAAGGCATCATCGACCCCAACTGGCTCTCATACAAGAAGGATGACTTCAGAGCTGCTTGGAAACAGGGCAGGTTTGGTATTATGCGCGAGCAGAATGCTGCCTTCGGAGCACAGTCAAACTATGCGCCGTTCGACAAGAATTTCCCTGAAGGCAACTGGGTCATCATCGATCCTCCCAAGGGACCTAAGGGGAAGGCCTCTATTGGGCCCTATACTGCAAACTTCCGCATATATGCCATCAGTGCAAAGGCTGCCAAAGAAGGTAAGACTGACAAGATTGTAGCCCTTATGGAGTGGATGGCGTCTGATGAAGGGTACTATCTCCTTGGTTGGGGTGTTGAAGGGGTCAACTATACCAAGGATGCAAATGGCATCCCTGTTGCAGCAAATCTTCCCAATGCTAATCTTGCATTCTCCGCCCCAGGGGGACAGACTGTCACCCAGCTGAGAAACATGGTTTTCTATAACGGTGATATCGAGCTGTATGCACGGTATCCCAAGTATGTTACAGAAACGAGCAAGAAGGAGATGTCAGCTCTGGCAGTGCTTCGTGAGATGCAGACCAAAGATTGGACAGCCCAGATCGGATCGGACACCTTGCCTATTCCCAATGCAGACCTCAAGCGTTTCTACGAACAGGGCTTGAGCGAGTTCATTACTGGAAAGAGGGTACTGACTCCTGCCAACTGGACAAAATGGCTTGATGAGTTCAAGCGTCTTGGTGGACAGGATTGGAACGACAAGGGCGTTGCCTTTGCTCGGGAAAACAACCTGCTTACCTAAGAAGATACGGGTATGTGGCCATCCACAATGGCTGGCCACCTCTTAGAACGAACAGAAGTACAGTAAGGAACAAGAATGAACTCTGCTGAAAACCTCTCCCTTGCCATGGCTAGGAGTGTGAAAGAGCGATATACCAAAGGCATGATGCGTTGGCACTACGAACACGGCTTGGTGATTCAGGCCTGTCTTGCAGTAGGACAGCACTATCACCTAGAAGAGGAGTTCTCTTCCTGGGCCTATGGTATGTATGACCCTCTTATTGCACAAGATGGCCAGATTGCAACATACCGTCAGGGGGAGTACAACCTCGACCAGATCAATGCAGGGCGAAACCTGTTTTATCTGTATGACCAAACAGGGGAAGAGCGGTTTCTGCTTGCAGCTCAGAGGCTGAAGGAACAGTTGGTCCACCATCCTCGGACCTTCAGTGGGGTGTTTTGGCATAAGGAGGTCTATCCCTGGCAAATTTGGCTCGATGGGCTCTATATGCAGGGGCCTTTCAATGCACAGTTTTCTAGTCTGTATGGAAAACCTGAAGACATTGAGGATCTGATCTCTCAGGTTCAGAGCGTATACGCATTACTGAAAGATCCTGTGACAGGGCTGCTCTACCACGCGTATGACGAATCCAGAGGGATGCGATGGTCCGATCCAAAGACAGGACTCTCTTCCCACTTCTGGGGCAGAGCTATAGGATGGTTCTGCATGGCCTTAGTCGATATCTATGAATTCCTTGCCCAGGATCATCCCAAGCAAAAGGACCTGGTCACGATTTTATGTTCTGTCTTGGATGCTGTATTGTCTTTCCAAGACAGAACAGGCCTTTGGTATCAGGTCGTGGACAAGGCAGGCGACCAGGGCAACTACCTGGAGTCTTCCTGTTCAAGCATGTTCGCATCTGTCCTGTTCAAGTCTGTCAGGATCGGCCTCATTAAGGATACCGAAGAAGAAGAGCGATATCTAAGAAGTGCAAGAAAAGCCTTGGAAGGGCTGGACAAGAACTTTCTCCGCCGGGACAGGGAAGGCCAGCTACATCTGAAAGGAATCTGTACTGTAGCAGGTCTTGGGGGTAACCCCTACCGAGATGGTTCCTTTGCCTACTACGTTTCTGAAAAAGTGGCTGAAGATGACTTTAAGGGGGTAGGACCCTATATCCTTGCTCACCTTGAGGCTGAACGGGCTTAAGGCATAGCAACATCATTCTTTACAGCAGGTCTTTCTAATCAGAGAGACCTGTTTTTCTAGTTTGCCTTACAATGTTTGTCCCGAATTAAGGTTTCTATTACAGATTTTTGGCTCGTATTTTCTTGTATACTGCACTAAAAAATTATATTGAAAAGAATTATAATTATTTTATATCCATCTGAGGGAGCAGTTTCTTTGTTTGACAACAGCAGGAGGTGATTGTAGAATAGACAAGTAATGACTCTTTATAATCACGCACGGAAATAGGAGAAACTGTAATGAAGAAACTGACAGTTGTTGTATGTATTTTTCTCATGCTCGGTTCCATGGCATTTGCCCAGGGATCGGACGAGGCCAAGGGTAAAAGCAATCTTCGCGTAGGAATGGTAACTGATGCTGGTACGATTGATGACAAGTCTTTCAACCAGGGTACTTGGGAAGGTATCAAGCGAGCCGGTATTGACTATGCTCTGGATACCAAATATCTCAAGCCTTCCGGCACAACCGAAGCAGACTACCTGAAAGAGATTGGTAACCTTGTCGATGCTGGGTATAACTTCATCGTATGCCCCGGATTCAAATTTGAGACCACTCTTTTTGAAGCTCAGGACAAGTATCCCAACGTAAAGTTCGTTATCCTTGACGGCGAGCCCCACAGTGCTGACTACTCCACCTTCCGCATTGAGAAGAACGTAGTCGCTGTTTACTGGGCAGAACATGAATCTGGCTTCCTCGCAGGTTTTGCTGCAGCCCTTCAGTTGAAGGAATCTGAATTTGGTTTCGTAGGTGGTATGGAGATTCCCGCTGTACAGAAGTTCAACTGGGGCTTCCAGCAGGGCGTAAACTATGCCAACAAAAACTATGGCACCAAGATTGTCATGAAACAGGAAAACAACCTCTACCAGGGCTCTTTTGACAACATCAGTGCTGGGCAGCAGATTGCAGCATCCATGTATGACAAGGGTGTGAAGGTCATTTTCGCCGCCGCTGGTGGTGTTGGAGTTGGTGTTATCAACGAAGCCAAGAACCGTGCAGCAAACGGCCAGAATGTCTGGGTCATCGGTGTTGACGTTGACCAGTATCCTGAAGGTCTCATGAGTGCCGGTGGAAAGTCCATCATCCTCACATCAGCGATGAAGTATCTCGACCGCGCTTCCTATGACATGATTAAGGCTGAGCTCAATGGCGGGTTCCCTGGTGGTGAAGTCCTCCATCTTGATGCATCCAACGATGGCGTTGGTATTCCAGTGAAGAATCCGAACCTCTCATCTAGTGTCACGGCCGAAGTTGCTAAAGTCTATGCCATGATGAAGAGTGGTGAAGTAAAAGTCGCTGCTGCCAAAGACGGACTTTTCAAATAAGGTTCATTTTCAGTCCTCAATGCAAGGGTCACCGCACAAAGGTGGCCCTTGTGTGCTATTATAGACCCATCTTACACTACACGCCCCGCGTGTCCTCATAGGGAGTTCACCAATGAGTCATGTTATTGAAATGCTAAACATCCGAAAGGAGTTTCCTGGTATTGTCGCTAACGATGATATAACCTTGCAGGTAGAACAAGGGGAAATTCATGCTATTCTCGGAGAGAATGGAGCGGGAAAATCTACCTTGATGAGCATCCTTTTCGGTCTGTATCATGCTGATAAAGGGCAGATCAAAGTAAGGGGTGAGGAAGTTTCCATAAACAGCCCCAATGATGCCAATGACCTTGGTATCGGAATGGTCCACCAGCACTTTCAGCTAGTACATAACTATACAGTTACAGAGAATATCATCCTCGGCAAAGAAGGAAAGTTTTTTCTTGACCGTCGCTCTGCATCTAAAGACATCAAGGCCCTTTCTGAAAAGTATGGGCTAAATATTGATCCTGATATGATAATCGAGGACATTACAGTCGGCATGCAACAACGTGTAGAAATTCTGAAGATGCTCTACCGCGATGCCGAGATACTTATATTTGACGAACCCACAGCTGTTCTTACGCCACAGGAGATTATCGACCTCATGCAGATTATGCGTAACTTGGTCGCAGAGGGGAAATCAGTTATCCTCATCACCCATAAGCTCAATGAGATCAAGGCAGTGGCCGACCGGTGCACCATCATCAGGCGTGGCAAGCTTATCGGAGTGGTGGATGTGAAAAAGACCTCACAAGCTGAGATGGCCTCCATGATGGTCGGCCGTCCTGTAAGCTTCACTGTTGAGAAGAAGCCAGCACAGGTGGGCAGGGTCATCCTTGAGCTCTACGACCTGAAGGTGATGAACAGCAAGAAGATGCTTGGCGTGAAGGGGGTTAACCTTTCGGTTAAGAGTGGGGAGATCGTTGGCATTGCTGGGGTCGATGGTAACGGACAGACTGAGCTGATCGAAGCTATAACCGGTCTGATACCTGTAGAGAGCGGGACCATCGTTCTTGATGGCAATGACATCACCAATGCCTCCGTACGTAAGCGAAATGAGGTAGGCCTGGGGCATATCCCTGAAGACAGGCAGAAGCGTGGTCTTGTAATGGAAAGCTCAATCTTCAATAACGTTGCTATCAAGGAGTTTTA
>DMAO01000086.1 GCA_003446545.1 Sphaerochaeta sp. | reverse complement strand
GCACGCTTTCGGTCATGGCTTTCCAGGACCTCCTTAAATACGGACGTATCGAATCCCTTTTCGGCAAATTCCAACATGGTACCTACTAGGGAGCGGATCATCTTGTAAAGGAAGGCATTGCCACTGATAGTGTAGGTCAGCACCTTCGCCCCGAAGCGGTCCACCTCATAGGACCAGTAGGATTCGTAGATATCTCTCCACCGGCTCAATGACTTGTCGCCTTTGGCTGTGAAGGTGGTAAAGTCATGCGTCCCCTGGATGTATGCGGCATAGGCATTGAGCAGATCAATATCGGAGAATCTGCGAACCTTAGCAACCTGCTTCACATCAAAAGGTGTTATATCCTTCTCTAACTTTATATAGTACCGGTACTTGCGACCCATCGCGGTGTATCGGGAGTGGAAGGTACCATCGACCTCACGGCTCTCCAATATCCTGATGTCAGGGGGAAGCATGCGGTTCAGTGCAATGGCGAAGACCTTTCCGTCAAGCCTCTGGTTGAAGGTATCGAAATGACAGACCTGCCCAAGTGCATGCACTCCGCTATCAGTGCGGCCACTTCCAACCAGCTTGACCTTCTCACCGATCATGTTCTGGATCTCCTGCTCTATGCGTTCGGAAATCCCAATTCCGTTTGTCTGTCTCTGCCATCCATTGTAGTGCTGACCATTATAGGCGACTGTCATGCGAATGCGTCTAATCCCCTCTTCCAGGGGTGCCAAGGGGGGTCTTCTCCAGTCAGTACGCGGCATCGGATTCCCCCTGCAACAATACGATGGCACTGGCTACCGGAGGATCATGAGAAATGGAAAGGAGCACCATGCGCCCTCCTACCAAAGTCTTGGCACTACCATGGAGAATCATGAAAGGCTTGCCTGTCTCAGTTGTATCAATTTGTATGTCAGAGGGACGCATGCCTGCCATGCCCGTCCCCAGGGCTTTTCCCAGAGCTTCCTTTGCGGCAAACCTCCCACCAAGGTACTCACTTTTTCGCTTGGTTTCAAGAGTAAGGGCATAGGCAACCTCTTCAGGGTGGAACAGTCGCCTTATCACACCTTCTGAGAGATTCTCCATGCGAGAAATGTTAACGACATCGATCCCTATCCCCTCAACCATCACAGAGCCCCTTCCCTAGCGAAAAGAATCCTATACTGACTGGGGGTGGGAGAGACAAAGACGCCTCCACTCTCAAAGACATTCTCCTCATACGAGAGTACGACAGGTGCACTTGATATGCCTTCCCGCTGCACAAAGGAGAAGTTGATGCTTGCCTTGATGGAATTGGGATCTATCAGGTAGATGATATCCTCATTTCCCCGTATCTCCACCTCAACCGATTCAGGCACCAGGCTCATAGCTACATAGCCACTGGGAAGGTTCACCTCCAAAGGGATGGTTACAACCCGTGCCCCTACGGTCGAATATTGGATGAACAGATAGATAAAGACGGCAAATATCAGCGATATCACCTTTGCAGGCCAATGGTAGAGCATATTTTGCAGATGCTTATTCAGTTTCATCGCTACTTGCCTCCTGCAATAACTCCTCAGGAGTAATTTCGTGGTAGCTAAAGAGGGCAAGAAGCATCCTCTTGATGGTGCTAGGCTCCAAGTCATAGTAGAGGTTTGCATTATAGGTCATGCTTATGGCACCGGTCTCCTCACTGACTATGATAACAACAGCATCGGACTCTTCTGCCATACCCAAGGCTGCCCGGTGACGGGTACCGAAGCTCTTCTTGATATCTGTCTGTTCGCTGAGGGGCAGATAACAGCCAGCGGCCACAATCCGTCCGTTCTGGATGATCATAGCCCCGTCATGTAACGGAGTATCATGGTCGAAGACGGTGAGTATCAGAGACGTAGAGAGGTCTGCATTCAGCTTGGTCCCGCTATCTAAAATGTTCTTTATGCCAAGACGACGTGGGAAGACAATGAGAGCGCCCCTTCTCTTGTTAACCAACACGTTACAAGCATTGAGGATACTGTCTATCTGATCCCCACTTGTAGTCTGGGTCCCGATACGAAAGATCCTGCTTCTTCCGCTCCACAACTGGGTGAACGATCGTCTCAACTCTGGCTGGTAGACGATGCAGATAAAGATGGTCAGAGGTATTGCCAGCACCCTGAATACCGAGAGCAACACATCAAGGGCGAGAATGTAGCTTACTGCATAGGCAGCGAAAATGATGACAACCACCTTTACTATCTGTTGGGCTTTTGTCTGTGCTATGGCTTCATAGAAGCGATAGAACAACCACGCCAACACCCCTACCTGCAAGGCGGGGCGAAGGAAGGAGAGAATATTTTGCATTACCTCAGAGAACATCCATGCACCTCTATTCTTCCTTCTCGGAAGAAACCCAATCGAGTGTTCGGCTCACTGCCTTTTTCCAAAGGCGTACCTTTTCGTCCCTTACATGCTTATCCATGGTTGGCGACCACCTAGTCTCTTCCTGCCAATACGAGCAGAGATCCTCAACATTTTTCCATACCCCTACCGATAGACCGGCAGCATAGGCTGCCCCCAAGGCTGTAGTCTCAACAACCAAAGGCCTTATAACGGGAATACCCAGAAGGTCGGCCTGGAAAGCCATCAGGGGGGTGCTGTTTGTCAGGCCCCCATCCACCTTCAAGGTGGTCATATGGATGTTGCTGTCGCTCTCCATCGCCTTGAAAATATCATTGGCTTGGAAGGCGGTAGCTTCAAGGATTGCCCTGCACAGGTGAGCCCTGGTGGCAAACCCTGTCAGACCGGCTATGACACCACGGGCATCAGAGCGCCAGTACGGGGCGAACAGGCCACTGAAGGCGGGGACAATGTACACACCGCCGCAGTCTGGCACAGAGGTGGCCAGCATGTCCAGTTCCTGAGGGTTGGAGACAATCTTCAGGTTGTCCCTAGCCCACTGCACCAACGACCCTGCAACCGCAACCGATCCTTCAAGGGCATATACAGGCTTTTCATCACCCAGTTGGTAGGCGACAGTCGATAAGAGGCCATTATCAGAATACACTAGCTTCTCTCCTGTATTTACCAAGAGGAAGCATCCTGTTCCGTAGGTGCTCTTACCCAGGCCCTGGGTAAAGCAAGCCTGCCCGAAGAGGGCTGCCTGCTGGTCGCCCAGGATTCCACAGACAGGGACTTCTGCACGAAGAGGACCACTGGGTGTTGTCTTTGTATAGACTACCCCTGAAGAGGGTACAATGGTCGGAAGGGCCTCTTTGGGAATATTGAAAAGGGAGAGCAGCTCATCATCCCACTGGCAGGTGGCGATGTTCATCAGCATATAGCGGGAGGCATTGGTGACGTCGGTTACGACAGCCTTGCCTCCGCTGAGGTTCCAGGTCAGCCAGGTGTCTATGGTTCCAAAGACAGCCTCCCCTTCCTGTGCATCTTCGCGAAGGCCTGTGACGTTTTCCAGGAGCCACGAAATCTTAGAGGCTGCAAAGTAGGGACTGAATATGAGCCCGCTTTTCTCACGCAACCAAGACGCTTCGACTTTTTCTTTCAATGAATCAATGAGAGGAGCACCCCGAAGGTCCTGCCAGACAATTGCATTATGCCAGACCTTGCCTGTCTTGGGATTCCAGGCGATGATGGTCTCCCTCTGGTTGGTAATGCCTATACCCAGGATATCAGAGCCTTTCGCCCCGACTTTCTTCATAGCCTGTACGATGCAAGAGCTGCTATTGTCCCATATCTCCCAAGGGTCATGTTCCACCCACCCCGGNNTGGGGAAAGATCTGCTGGTGTTCAAGCTGCATAGAGGCAATATTTGCCCCTTTCTCATCAAACAGAATAAATCGGGTACTGGTAGTCCCTTGGTCCAACGCTCCAATATACTTCACACAAGGCCTCCTCATTACGCCTAGTATAGCTTCTCGCCCCCTTTTTTGAAAGCCAAAAAGCCAACTAAGCTCCTCTCTTCGCAAACAGGGGCACCAACGATGCAATTTGCCCTATGGAAGGGATGAGCATTGTGGTATACTTTCCTCCATGAAACTGAAAGAAATACTTGAATGTGTCGATGGGAAACTGGTCTGGGGAGAGTCCCATCTGGAAGATGAGGTAATACGAGGGTTCGCCAGCGACCTGATGAGTGATGTCCTTACTATTTTGGAGGATGACATTCTCCTCATAACAGGGCTTTCCAACAACCAATCCATCAGGACTGCAGAAATGAGTGATATCACCAATATCCTCCTGGTGCGCAACAAACGCCCAAGTCAGAACATGATCGATATGGCAAAAGAACTGAACATATCGCTCTCCTACACTCCATACTCCCTGTTCAAGACGAGCGGCCTACTGTATGCGAAGGGATTGAAGCCGGTATATTGAGATGCATGAAGAATTCACCATCCCTTCCAAGGACTTCTCAGTAGCAGGTGAAGCTTCAAGCAAGATCAAACGCATCTTGAAGCAACTCAACGTACCTCCGCAGAGGATCAAGCAGATCATCGTTGCCGTCTTTGAGGCAGAGGTGAATGTCATTGCGCACTCCTATGGGGGAAAGGTGCTCTGTGACATTGAGCAAGAGAGGGTGTTGATTGACGTAATCGACACTGGACCTGGCATAGAGGACCTGGATCTTGCCATGACCGAGGGGTGGTCAACTGCCACCAGTGAAGTAAGGGAGATGGGATATGGTGCTGGGATGGGCCTGCCGAATATCAAGAAAAGTTGTGATGAACTGAAGATATACACGAAGAAGGGAGACCATACCCACATCTCCATGCGTTTTACCCTATAAGGAGCGTGCAATGAACGACCTTCCCTTTCACCACTCACTGCATGTCATTGAAGAGGAATGCAAAGGTTGCACTCACTGTATGAAGCGTTGTCCGACCAAAGCCATTCGTATCTTTGGGGGGAAGGCAAGGATTTTCAGCGACCTCTGTATCGATTGCGGGCAGTGCATGGCAGTCTGCCCGAATGATGCCATCGAGGTCGAGCAGGACTCCTTCGAACAGTTGAATGCCTACCACCTCCGCATTGGCATTGTACCTGCAGTCTTTTTTGCACAATTTGCTGATACCTACTCTGAAGGGCAGATATGCTCAGCCCTCTACGAGTCGGGCTTCACCCATCTCTACCTGTCGGAAACAGGCATAGACATACTGGACAAGCTCGGAGCCCCCGAGATTGAACATGATCTTCCCCTGATAAGCAACTTCTGCCCATCAGTACAACGCCTGATCCAGATACGCTTTCCCCTGCTCTTGGAAAACCTGAGCCGGGTAAGGCCCCCTGCCCAGATGGTAGCCCTCTTTGCAAAGGCGGAACTGAAGGGTCAGGACGACTCGATAGGCATATTCTATATCACCCCCTGTGCTGCAAAGATAGCCCAGATAAAGACCGAGGGGTCAGAGGAAAACAGCCTCTTCCAAGGTGTCATAAACTTTGACACTGCATATAACAAGGTGAGAACCTTTCTGGAAATGCATAAGCACCAGGAGA
>DMAO01000029.1:1376-3497 GCA_003446545.1 Sphaerochaeta sp. | reverse complement strand
GGGATAAAGGTCGCTCTCCCCAACCTACCCGAATTGGTGAAGAAGTTTTTCTCCACCGGTGCAGGGGGTGAATCACCCACAGCTTTGGGTTCCTGTCTCTTCGATATCTATAACAATCGTCTGATAGATGCAGACTTTTCTCCTGTCCAGGATGAGCGGGCCTGTGCGCTTTCCCATATGAAAAGATATGCTCAATTGCGCCCTGGAGACCTGAAAAGCATGTTTATACTAGACAGGGGCTATCCATCCATTGCTCTTGTCCGAGAATTCGAGCGCATGGCGATGATCTATCTCATGCGCTGTAGGACCAAGTTCAATCGTGCAATAGATGCCCTTCCTGTAGGGTGTGACACTACGGTCACCTTCAAAGGTTCAGTGGTTAGGGTCATAAAAATTGAGCTGGAATCGGGTCAGGTGGAGACGTTAATCACCAATGACTGTGAGCACAAGACCGAAGAATTCAAGGATTTGTACTTTCTCAGGTGGCAAGAAGAAAATGTTTACGATTTGCTTAAGAACCGATTCCAATTGGAAAACTTCACGGGAAAGACCGAAAACACCCTCAAGCAGGACTTCTGGGCAACCATCCTTGCAGCTACCATTCTCATGGTTCTGGAGGAGGAAGTAGACTTCCGAATTCGTAAGGAAAGGGAACACAAAGGCAACAAACATGAGTACCAAGTCAATAGGAATATATTCGTAGGAATCCTGCGTGACGACCTAATCTATGCTTTGACGGCAAAAAATCAGCTGACCCTGATATGTCGGATGAACAAGATTATAAAGAGGGCAAAAAAGTTCGTTTGCCCCATCAGACCTGGCCGAACAGTAAAGAGGGCAAAAAACAAGAGAATGACTTCATACCATCATAATAACAAGTCTAATTCTTGAGAATTTGGGAGGGCTGGGCTAAAGTTGTGAACATTGTTTATTTTTTCGTAAGCGGACTATAAATCACCATTCAAATCTCAGGTGAAACCATCTATTCTCTCTACATGGAGACAAAAAATGGAAATAAAACTTGAAGATTATGATTTTTACATTAGACCTGGTGCTACTGACATGAGAAAGGGCTCACGCAGCCTGGCTTACATTGTCCAGAACGAAATGCAACTTGAGCCGTTCACCAAGGCTGTGTTTCTTTTCTGTGGGGGAAGCAAGAGGACAATCAAGGCTATAGTATGGGATGACAACGGGTGGATTGAGATCATCAAGCGTCTTGAATGCGGTTCTTCATTCAAATGGCCTGACACAGAACAAGAGGCGGTCCAGATCGAAGTCTCCAACCTGCTCCTGCTGCTGAAAGGCAATGATGTATGGAGAAGATTCCCCGTGTTTACGCCCAAATATGTTGGCTAAAATGATGCCCTAAAATCTACTTTTACTGGCAAAAGTATTGAGTAAAACTACTTTTTAGGCTATCATAACACCATGAATGATAAGAAGATAACGAAGGAAAGTCTGGTACAGATGCCCCATGAGGACCTCGCCGCATTGGTGTTCAACCTTTCCACGATCATTCAGACCCAGAACGAGGAAATTGCCAATCTCAAGGAGCTGTACAAGCTCAGGACCGCCGAGCGTTACTCATCGTCATCGGAGCAAGTAGGCTATCTATTCCAAGAGTTGGAGATTCTCGACGCGGTGCTTGCGGGGCAACCTGAGGTGGAAGAGACCATCGAAGTTGCCGCCCATAGCCGCAAGAAACGCAAAAGGGCAAATGCCTGCACAGCTCCTGCCGATACTCCTGTGTGCGACGTCTTCCATACCGAGGGTGCCGAGGATACGATGACCGGAAAAGATGGCATTGTCTACAAGAGGGTCGAGGACAAGACCATCAACAAAATGGCAGTGATTCCCCGCAAGATGGTCGTCGAGTGTCATCATTATGCCCAGTACAAGGCCTTGGATGTGGAGGCAGGAAAGGATAACAAGAAGATCAACCTCCCTGCCAAGACCGATGCCCTTGGGGCCTCCCCAAGTCTGGTGGCAAGCGTGGTGGTCAGCAAGTTCGACGACCATCTCCCCCTTTACCGGCAGACAGAGATCTTCAGGAGGGAAGGCTTCTTCCTCTCGAGGCAGAAACTGGCAAGCTGGGTGATAACCTACTACGAGGAGCTG
>DMAO01000029.1:0-1280 GCA_003446545.1 Sphaerochaeta sp. | reverse complement strand
ATGTACATCACCATCGGGGATACCTATGACAGGCAGACCCGCAGGACCCGGAGCCTGGTGATGCTTGACTATATCCAAGGGCGTTCCGGCAAAGTCCTTTTCGAAGACATCAGCGAGTACGGGTACAATTCCTATCTCATGACTGACGGGCTCAAGGGCTATCTCTCCTATGAGAAGCACTGCGTCTGTTGGGTTCATGCAGTGAGGCAGCTCAAGAAGATCCTGAAGATAAACAAGAAAAACATCCACGCCCTGCAGATCGTAAAGGAAGTCGCAAAGCTCTATGATATCGACGAGGAATATAGGAAGGTGCTCCTTTCTGGTGAAATCCAGACCGACAAGTTCCTTGCCGCCAGGAAAACTGATTCGGATGATGTTATAGACAAGGTCTACGAGATGTTGGATGAGGTCCGCAACCTGTACTCCCCTAGCGGTGCGATGGGAAAGGCCATCGACTATCTGGACACGTATAAATCCTATCTGCGTACGTACCTTGAGGTCGTTGAGGCAACTCCCTCAAATAATGCGTGTGAGCTTATTGCCAAGGCATTCGCGACAGGAAGAAAAAACTGGCTTTTTGCCCAATCAGTCGATGGTGCCGATGCTTCTGCCTTCTTCTATTCACTTATCGAGACGGCTAAACGCTCGGACTTGAACCCGATGGACTATGTAGAGGCAATCTGCACCTTCGGCCCAGGGCGCAAGACCGATGCTGAATGGGAAGCATTGCTTCCAGACAAGATTGATCTTGCTAAACTGGAGGGAATTCGCGCTTTGCGTTTAGCTGCTAAACCAGATCCTGGAAGGACCACACCCTACAACTTCGTCGGTGCCACTAGATAGAGCCTGCTATTCGTATTCCCTTGAGCAATGCCACCAGGTTTTTTTCAGAATTCACCTCTATCCTTGATCCATAATAATCCACTACGAACGTAAGCTCTTTATTTACAAAAGGCACAGGCTTTCCCAGGCTGACAAGTCCCTTGTCTGGCTCGTTCTCTTGGGTATCTTCGCAATACCCATAAGCATGCGCCCATTTGTAGAATGTGCTTCTCGGTATCCCAGAATCCATTGCATAAGACCTAAAGGAACCTGTTCCTCTCTTCATATTGGCCTTGGCTTTCTCCAGGTGGGCCAGCTTTTCTTTCTCGGTAAACATGGTATAGCTCATCGGTTGCTTCTCCGTGAATAAGATTTGTATTCAGTCTAATGACGGAGGCGTTGCTTTGTAATAGTGATTTATAGTCCGCTTACGAAAAAGCTGTATGTACAGGTTGCAT
>DMAO01000120.1 GCA_003446545.1 Sphaerochaeta sp. | reverse complement strand
GAGAGAATTCCTTCTGTTCGTGACATGGCGATGCAGTTGGAGGTTAATCCCAATACAGTCATCAGGGCGTACTCGATGCTGCAGGACGAAGGTATCCTGGAGAACCAACGAGGGATCGGATACTTTGTCGCCAAGGGTTCCAAGACCTTGGTCCTCAAGAAAAGACGGGACCACTTCATAAAAAGTGAACTCCCCGACCTATTCGATTCCATGAGGACCCTGGAGATCACCCTCGAGGAGATAGAGACCTATTTCCTCTTATTCAACAAGGAGCACAACTACAATGAAGTCCAATCATAAAAAAAGTAATCGTATGCTTGCCATAGGGGGGATTTTCCTTGTGGTCTATCTCCTTTCAAGTGTCATCTTCGGGTCGTTCATGCTGCAGAAGCAAACGTTACAGGATCCAAGAAATAGGAATATTACCTACACGAATGTCACCGTACGACACGGAGACTTTCCAGGGGTATATTTCTTAGATTGATAAATAACTTGGGATAGGCTCAGACACTCATAGCTAGCGTGTTTTTGCTTGCAGAAGGGGTGTCTGCCTTCCCTTTTTTCTCCTTGCTACAATTTCTCGTCATTCACGTACTCACATTTTTTTTGCTTTCGGCGTAGTTTCTCAGAAGAGAATCTACGCCGATTTTGTTTGTAAGGCATTGCCGTAAAACTATGCTTTGCCCCAGACTAATTATTCAGGTATGTTGTGTATTTCTGGAAGCTGTATCAGCACAAGCTGAACCGTAAAAGAAGAATCCCCTTCTTCTTGCAAAGAGTGGTATCATGAGGAACAAGGGATGATCCTGGTTGGATGGACCTGGAATACTGATATTCATTCACAACGATGTGTTGCTGAGGTAGGATATTTCCCATCCAAAAACCATACCAAGTGAGCATGAGAGGTACCATTGTCCGATCAGAATGATAATCAGATTGTACCACATCTGGAACTTAAAGCTATTTCCAAAACCTTTGTTGGTGCACGAAATACGAGAATAACCGCTGTTGATAACTTTACTCTAACAGTACAAAAAGGTGAGGCTATAACTATAATTGGTCCATCCGGGTGTGGGAAAAGTACTACACTGCGGATGATTGGGGGCTTTATACCCCCTGATAGCGGTGAGATATTCCTCCATGGTGTCTCATTAATGCACAAGGGACCAGAAGAGAGAACTATTCCAATGGTATTTCAAAACTATGCTCTGTTTCCCCATATGAATGTATTCGAGAATATTGCCTATGGATTGAAATCCCCTAAAAAACCTATAGACAGTATCCACCATGATGTTGCCATGATGTGCCAGATGCTTAATCTGGTTGGTACTGAGGAGCGGTTTCCTCATCAACTATCAGATGGGCAACAACAAAGGGTTGCATTGGCAAGGGCACTGGTGTTAAAACCTGAGCTGCTTTTATTTGATGAGCCCCTCTCTAACCTGGATGCCAGACTGAGGTTGCAGACAAGGCGAGAAATTAAAAAGATGCAAAAGCTTCTTGGTATCACCACCATCTACGTCACACACGACCAAAGTGAAGCCCTTAGCATGCCTGATAGGGTAGTGGTGATGAATAGGGGTTCGATCATACAGGTAGGATCACCTCGGGAGGTATATAATAACCCCCGGACCCCTTTCGTTGCAGATTTTATCAGCAATGCAAATTTCTATGAAGGGGTAATCCTTGAGTTTGCAGATAAAGAAGTGATCGTATCGGTAAATAATCTTGAATTTTCCGTGTTGCCAGAGCAATGTGATGCAGTGTATCAGAAAGGTGATGGGGTCTATGTGGCAATCTTGCCGCAGAGTGTGACCTTGAGCTCCTACTATCCTCCAGAAAATTCACATCAGGTCATAGGTGAAATAGAGTCTCTCTCTTTTAATGGCTACTCAATTGAATATGAGATTACGTTTCAAGAGACCTTTATTCGGGTAGTAGTCCCTCATAACCTCACGTTTGTCGACGAGTATGTGGTAAAGAAAAAGGTCCTGATGCATTTTCACCCATCCTCATTCCACCTTTTTACAACAAAGGAGATTTGATGCAGTTGCCAGTAATTTCGGCTCTTTTCCTTATACCCTCTCTTCTTTCACTTGTAACTGTACAAGAGAAGACACCGGTGCGTTTTTTACTGATCATCAGTATGCTCTTGGTGCTTTGCCTCCTGTTAACAGTCATTGACTCTTTTGTACGGAGAAAGGGGAGGACTGATATATTTTGCACTACTCCATTTTTTCTTGGATACACTGGTGTATTCGTATTTTCTACCTTTAGCACGAGTGTCTGCTCAGAATTTTCTCCCTGGCTAGTCTCGTACAATACCATTGTCCTCATCATGTATGGTTATGTGTTGTCCTTGTATGGTTTTTCTTCGGTCAAAAATCTTTTGCTAATTTTTAGTGCTTCAATATTCTCTTTCTTGGCGAGCCTGTTCTTTTTTCCTATTTCGCTTTTCTTTTTACTCAACGCAAGCCTTCCTGTAGGTGTGCTGATATTTGAACATATGAGAATAAAAAAAAGCAATTCAGCCTCCAGAATCTCTTTGCAATCCATGCTTGCCCATGAGATAAGGACCCCACTGACAATTATGCAAACAACGACAAGCCTGCTGTTGGAAGAGATTCCAGGTCCCTTGAACCCACGGCAGAAACAATTTGTAAAATCTAACTATGAATACACCCAAAGGCTTATCACCTTCAGTGAAAACATGCTTACCTTGCTTAAGTTTGAAAAGGAATTTGAGCTTCAGAAAAGAGAAAAGATCAACATACGTCTCATCAC
>DMAO01000104.1:3384-3783 GCA_003446545.1 Sphaerochaeta sp. | reverse complement strand
TTGGCATCATTATGGATGGGAATGGGAGATGGGCACAGAAACGTGCCCTTCCCCGGACTGCAGGCCATCTTGAGGGCCTCAAGGCATTCAAGAGAGTTATCAGGGAAGCCACGGTGCTTGGCATCGGGTTTGTTACCTTTTATGTGTTCTCCACGGAAAACTGGAAACGAAGCGAACAGGAGGTTTCCTACCTCATGCACCTCCTGGTTACCAAGCTCCATGGTGAGCTCAGCTTCTATAATAACTATGGTATACGAATCCTTGTCTGTGGGGATCTAGACGGTCTTCCTAAGGATGTACAAGAGGTCATAGAAGCTACAGTCAAGGCAACTGAGGACAACACCAGCATCACATGCAACCTTGCCATTAACTATGGCGGGCAGAATGAGATCTGCAGGG
>DMAO01000104.1:0-3359 GCA_003446545.1 Sphaerochaeta sp. | reverse complement strand
GACTGATATTCGTTCACATTTGGACTTGCCCCATGTACCCCCTGTCGATATGATAGTACGTAGCGCAAACGAAAGGCGCTTGAGTAACTTCCTGTTGTGGGACAGTGCCTATGCCGAACTTGGATTTTATGAAAAGCTCTGGCCAGACTGGAAGGCAGAAGATGTCCAGTCTATCTGCAAGGATTACTCACAGAGGGTTCGTAAGTTTGGGGGGGTAGAATGAGTTCACTGGGCCAAAGGATACTAACTACAGTCATTACAGTACCAGCTCTTTTCTTAATCATCTTCTTTTTGCCGTACTATGGGTTTCTTGTCCTTACCGTGGTCGCTATGCTGACCACGGCCCTTGCCACTGCCGAGCTCAAGGAGCTCTACTTCAAGGCTGAGGGTGCTCGCATACACTTCCCTTCGTGGATGGCTGCTCTGCTACCTTTTTCCCAATGGCTGGAATTAACCATTTTCCCCCAGTTACCCTTGCTTGAGCTGACCTTAGTTGTCATGGCCTTGGCAATATACACAACTGAACTCACCTTTGGGCCCAAGGATGCTTATGCAAAGACATTTTCACGCATAGGCGGAGCAAGCTTGTTGCTCATCTACCCGGGACTTCTGCTAACCTTCATCATACGTCTGACCGCCCTGAACCATGCTTCAACTTTTCTCTTGCTTTTTTTCCTGCTTGTCTTTGGCAATGATGTATTCGCCTTTCTGTTTGGCATGTCCTTCGGAAAGAACAACAGGGGTATCATGCTCGTCAGCCCCAACAAGAGCGTTGCAGGCTTTGTCGGGGGAATACTGAGTACAGTCGCTCTTGCAGTTGCCTTTTGCCTCTTCTACCCAGGGGTAGGAGAGATGGTAAGTATTCCGCAGGCACTGTTGCTTGGTTTTTTGACCAGCATCAGTGCAAACATAGGCGACCTCATAGAAAGCGCATACAAACGTGCAGCAAACGTAAAAGACAGTGGACACATCATCCCCGGAAGAGGGGGGCTGTTGGATTCCATTGACTCCATGCTAGCCAGCGCACCTGTGTACTGGCTGTTGCTTAAGCTGTTCTAGGCTATGAAAAAAAGGGTCGTCATCCTGGGCTGTACCGGCAGCATCGGGACCACTGCCATCGAGGCAATCCGTGACAAGAAGATGGATGTCTCTGTGGTGGGACTATCGGCCCATAGCAATGAAAAGGCGCTGGTCTCTCTTGCAAAGGAGCTCTGTTGCCCTTCAATTTGCCTGACCGGTAGCAAACCCTCAAATTATTCTGGCCTTTTTGTATTTAGCAGTCTCTCTGAGATGCTATCATCCCTCGAAGCAGATATTGTGCTCAATGGCATCGCGGGCTTTTCTGGGCTTGAGGCTTCGTTGCTCTCCCTACAACAGGGCTTTGATATCGCCTTGGCCAATAAGGAGAGCATAGTATGTGGAGGCTCTTATCTTTTTGATGTTGCAAAAGCACACCAAAGCAAGATCATTGCTGTCGACAGTGAACATAGCGCTCTTGCCGAACTGGTACAAGGCCACCCTCCCCAACAAATTGAATCCCTAATCCTTACCGGCAGTGGAGGTCCTTTCAGGACTCTCCCTGCAGACCAATTTGCCCATATTACCGTGGAGCAGGCCCTCGCCCACCCAACTTGGAAAATGGGCAAGAAAATCTCTGTAGACAGCGCCACCTTGGCAAATAAGGCTCTCGAGGTCATCGAAGCTTCCTATCTGTTCGGTCTTCCAGCAGAAAAGATAGAGGTGGTCATCCACCCCCAGTCGGTCGTCCATTCCATGATCCGTACTGTCGATGGGGCAGTCTACGCACAGATGGGAACCCCCGATATGACCCTTCCCATTGTCAATGCTCTATGTGATACTGGTAAGAATCTGGTTCGGCATTTGGACTTCACCAAACTCACCCTTACCTTTGAGAAACCCGATTACCAACGTTTCCCACTTCTGGCTATGGCCTTCTCCATCCTAAAGAGGAAGGGCAGTGCAGCCTTGGCCTTCAACGCTGCCGATGAAGTTGCCGTGTATACCTTCCTTGATGGCAGGTGCACCTATCCGCAGATGATACGCGCCATTGAAAAGACCCTGGAAAAACCGTGGGACCGCTCTCCCTCTTCGTTTGAAGAAACACTCGCCCTTGACAGGGAAGCGAGAGAGCTGACAAGAAGTCATCTATGAGTAGCCTACCGACACTCATCAGCAAATACCTCATTGGGCTGTTAGGTATAGGACTGGTGGTTGTCATCCACGAACTGGGGCATCTTTGGGCAGCAAAAGCTTGCAAAATCGATGTGGAAGTCTTTTCCTTCGGTCTGGGACCGAAACTTTGGGGTATTGAACATAATGGAACGGATTTTAGGATCAGCCTCCTTCCCTTTGGCGGCTACTGCAGGCTCAAGGGGTCTGATGACCTGAGCCAGGCACTCCTACGCAAGGACAAGGATTTCACTCATATAGAACAGGGCTCCCTCTTCTCCGCACATCCTGCAAAGAGGATAGTCACCTATCTCTGTGGCCCTCTGTTGAATCTTGTGTTTGCCATATTGCTCTACTCGACTTTAGCCGCCATTCCCTACAAGGTTCTGTCAACAGAGCCTGTCATCGCAACGATCAACGACTACCCAACCCTCTTTTTTCAAGCACCCAGCCCAGCCCATGAGCAAGGTCTGGTAACAGGGGACAAGGTACTTGAGTTGAATGGAACAGACATACGGGACTGGGAAAACTTGGAAAGCCTTCTTGCCAATAGTGAGGGAATACAGTTGTTCACCGTAGAACGCTCAGGGGAGGTTTTGACCATCCCTATAGAGGGAGAGGATACTGGGCAGGGCATCCGTTACGGTCTCTCTGTCATCCGGGAGCCCGTCGTAGGCAGTGTCCGTCCTGCTACACCCGAAGCCGATGCAGGTCTCAAAGAAGGAGACCGCATACTCCTTGCCAACGGTACAAGGGTTACCAATGACCTTGCTCTCCTTGTAGCCCTCGAGCGTGATACTGAGAGAGCTGACCTCCTAGTCCTAAGAGGCACTCAAGAGATAGCTGTCTCTTTTCGTCCTGATTTGAATGCACAAGGGAAGGGTGAGTGGAATTTTGCTCTAGCTTCTGAGAACAGACCAATACAGGTCTCCACATTCAGTCTTCTCAAGGGCTTGGATACAACCGTAAAGATGACCAAGGATACTCTGTCATCACTTATCCTGCTAGTCGGGGGGGAGAGCCAGGATGTACGACAGGAGTTTACAGGGGCAGCCAGAGCAGCTCTTATGATCGGGGATATCACCACGTTAGGGTTGGAGAACGACACCGCCAGCGGGTTCAGGGCGCTGTGGTATCTTTTGGGAGTGGTGAGCATCTCCCTGGGTATT
>DMAO01000200.1 GCA_003446545.1 Sphaerochaeta sp. | reverse complement strand
GCAATATCACCCCTTACTGTGGCGTTGAACCACACTGAGGAGGCTTTTCCCACCACAACCTCACCGATGATATCTGCAGAGGGTGCGATAAAGCAAGATGGGTCGATGTGGGGTTGTTTGTCTTTGAAGTTCAAGATCATTATAGGATTCCTCCGTTTAGAGTAAGCATACTGTGAAAGTGATGTCCCCTGGTAGTCCCTAAGAAAAATTTGCCGGTCATTTGCTTTTATTTGCAAATGACTTGCAAATATTGCTCTTGTTCAGTATCCTTTCCTTACCCCCTAAGGAGGGAGTATGAGAAATACCAAACAAATATTATATACCATAGCAATCGTTCTGGGCCTTGGAGCAGGACTCCTTTTCTCCCAAGGAAAAACTGAAGAGCAAGATTCTGTAGAAAAGCCTACCCTTGCTCTGAGCATTCTACCCCAAGAGTACTTTGTCCAGCGCATAGCAGGAGACCTTCTGGACACTGTAGTGTTGGTAGGAGAGGGACAGAGCCCCCACTCCTATGAACCTACCCCCTCGCAGATGGCTTCCCTTGCCAACGCGAAGGCCTGGATTCTCAGCGGTACTGACTTTGAGCAAGTCCTTGAGGGCAAGATTTCTTCTCTCTATCCCAACCTTTTGGTGGTCGATGGGACAGATGGGGTAACCTTCAGGCCCTTGGAAGCACATGACCATGATGAACAAGCTATTGGAGAAGACAGCCTCGAGCGTGACCGCCACACCTGGCTCGGCTGGGAGAGTGCGAAGATTCTGGCTTCCCATGTCCTTAAGACAAGCATAACCCTGCTTCCCGAACAGAAAGCCCTCTTGGAAGCCAACTACCAACTGCTGATAGAAGACATTGATGCAACCTTTCTTGAGCTTAAGGAGAAACTTGCTCCCCTAGCTGGACGCAAGGTATTCGTCTACCATCCATCCTTCGGATACTTCTTCGATGAATTTGGCCTGATTCAGGAGGCTGTGGAGATAGGGGGGAAGGAACCTACTGCAAAGGACCTTGCCCTCCTTATCCAGGAAGCGAAAAAGGATAAGGCGGTTGCCCTCTTTGTGCAGAAGCAGTTCCCCCTGACCTCTGCCCAGACAGTTGCCAAGGCTGCTGGGGCGAGTGTTCTTGCCCTCGATCCTCTCGCTCGGGATTGGATGGCGAACATCCGCTCAATGGGTGATGCCCTTCTGAGTACTCTAGGAGAGAACCTATGAATACAGTCCCTATCGCCCTACGCTTTTCCCAAGTGGCTTTTTCCTATGATATGTTGCCAGTCCTGGAGGATGTGAACTTCCACCTCCATGTGGGGGAGTTCAGTGCATTGGTCGGACCCAATGGTTCTGGCAAGACCACTCTTCTCAAGCTTATCCTCGGTCTCGAACAGAGCCAGCAAGGGGAGATCCTGCTATTTGGAGACCAACCCAAAAAAAACAGGTCTATGATAGGCTATGTACCTCAGCATATAACGTACGACCCGACATTTCCGATATCTGTAGTTGAGGTCGTAAGGATGGGTGGGGTGCTCTCCACTTCAAGAAATGGCAGGGCAGAGAGAAACAAAGCGGCATTGGCTGCACTCCAACAGGTAGCGATGGAAGAGTTGGCACAAAGGCCTTATAGCGAACTTTCAGGAGGGCAACGAAGACGAGTCCTTGTCGCAAGGGCCCTCGTAACAGGACCTAAGATGCTCATCCTAGACGAGCCTACAGCGAATATGGATGCAGAGAGCGAGAAGCGTCTTTTTGATACTCTTAGGAAATACAAGGGTAAGACAACCATCCTCATAGTCACCCATGATATGAGTACTGTTTCCTCGCTTACCGACAGGGTCTTCTGTATCGGAGCCCAAAAGCCTGGGCAGAAGGGACGCACTGTTGTCCAGCATACTTTGGAGCCGATGAAGCATGCCCCTGAACTGTATGGAGGGGAAGCCTTGCGGGTTCTCCATGATGTTGAACTTCCTGCTGACTATTGCACCTTAGATGGAGGGGTCAACAATGGATAATCTCGTAGGTTTTTTTAGTGCCCTTGCTGACCCTGCTTTTCCCTTTGTCCGTAATGCATTGTTTGCTGGACTGCTTTCTTCGATCCTTTTTGGGGTACTGGGAGCGGTGGTAACCGTCAAACGGATAGCTGGCCTTGCCGGAGCCATATCACACGCTGTTTTAGGCGGCATCGGTATAGCCCTCTACCTGTCAGCAACAGGAAAAGTGCCTGGCATCACCCCGATGATGGGTGCCATCGTCTTTGCTATCCTAGCAGCGGCCATCATCGGGGTGGTGTCCTTGAAGGCAAAACAGCGGGAGGACACAGTCATTCAGGCAATCTGGGCGATCGGCATGAGCATAGGTGTCCTCTTCATGGCAAAGACCCCAGGCTATACCGACCCCTCTTCCTACCTGTTTGGGAATATACTGCTTATCTCAAATCAGGATCTGATCCTGTTGTTTGTCCTCGATGTGGTGGTCATTCTTCTTGCCTGGCGCTTCTATCCCCAGATTGAGGCGACCTCCTTTGACGAGGAGTTTGCCCAGGTACGGGGAATCCCTACCCAGAAGGTGTTCCTGCTTATGCTCACTATCACAGCGGTAGCGGTGGTCCTGTTGCAGACCTTTGTAGGTATCGTAATGGTCATAGCGATGCTGACCCTGCCTGCAGGGACAGCAGGATACTGGGCGAAGAACCTGGCAGCCATGATGGGCTTGGGTACGCTTTTTTCAGCCCTCTTTTCGTTTGGTGGCTTGGCTGCCGGTTGGCTGCTCGATGTCCCTGTCGGGGCGATGGTGGTCGTCATCGCCGGAGGCGTGTTTCTTGGAACTGCCGCTACAAGAATGCTTGTTTCCTATGGCAAGAGGAGGGCTTTGCACAATGACAAAGGCTAGGAAAGCAATCCTCAAGACTTTGGAGAATGTAGAAGAGCCGATATCTGCCTCTGAGCTTGCCAAGCGACTGGGTGACTTCTGTGACCCTGCAACAGTCTACAGAAACCTACATTACCTGGAGAAGAACAACCTGGCAACCTCGTTTATCCTGCACTGCAGTGAACATGGGACCGAACGCTATTACTCCTCAAAGGAGGGTAATGAGCACCATCACTGGTTTCATTGTGAACAGTGCCATCGGTTCATAGACCTAGGTGGGTGTTTTTATGCTGAGCAGGTACGACAGTTTGAAGAGAAGCATGCCTTTACTGTCCATGATCACACCTTCTACCTCACAGGGATTTGTCAGCGGTGCAAACAGAAGTTAGGGCTTTGATTTTTTCTGTAACAGGGAGAAGAGCAATACCCTGTTGGATACCCCAAGCTTTGCATAGATATTCTTGATATGGGTCTTAACTGTGTTTGGGGAGATGAAGAGCTTTTCTGCAATCTCGTGGTTGTTCAACCCTTTGATAAGCAAGGCTATGATCTCCTGCTCCCGATTTGATACCTCATGCTCCCGCAGAAATTCTGTTTGAAGTGAAACCGTATTTTCATGCACCGATTCGTAGGTGAGAAAGTATCTTCTGCTGATGAAATAGTAGAGGTAGACTGCGAAGGTAGCGAAACTGAGATAGGTGAACTTGAAGGCATGGTTCCAGAAGAAAATCATATCGAGAGGAAAGAGTACCAGTAAGGGAATGAACGTGGAGGCGATACCAGTCAGTAGCCTCTCCTGTTCCCAGCCTAGTGCCTTTTTCCGGTAGTAGAGCGCGATGAAACCATGGATTATCATAAACACGCTGCCACTGAAGACGTGAAAGGAGAAGGTGAGGTCCATCGCATATATCCAATCCCCCTCGCTCTTACCGATGATGATAAGCAGGCTGAGGATAAGGAAACCAAGGATGAGAAAACCTAGTATGTTCCTTCCCAGACTTTTTTCCTTCTCTGTTGCGGGTAGAAGCGATATAAGATAACGGCTCATGGTAAAAAGCATAAGGGTTGTGAGGAAGATGGATACCAGTGTTGTTGCAAGGCAGAAATACCTATAGATAGTACCTGTAAGCAGTTCAGGAGGATAGACTCGGGGGATATAAGCATAGAGCATCGTCAGAAACATCTGTAAGCACAGGGGGATCAGGAATGCCAAGAATCCTCGTGTATAGCTGTCCCTTGAGTGAACATGCAAGAGGATACAAAGGCATGTCATGGAAAATACGAGTGCGGTAGTCAGAAAAAGCAGAATGTCTCCAATGATGAACACTATCCGATCCTCCACAAGAGGATTCTATCACACTCACACCTTCAATGGTAGGATTTAGAAATTGTGTGTTATACCGATAGTAAGATAATCGTTGTCATCCCAAGTCCTGAAGAGGCTGGCCTTAGACCCCAATGAACCATAGGCAACAGCCTTACACTCAAGCTTTAGGTCATCACTCACCTGCCAACGTATAGAGCTTAGCAAGGCAAAGCCCTCTGTCTCAATCTGGTAGGTAGTGCCCAGGCGTACATGAACCCGCTCACGGAAAAGAGGCCTTTCCATTGCAAAGGTGAGGGTGTTTCCGTAGGCCTTGTTGTCGAAGGCCTGACCGTGGTCAACATCAAATCCCACAAGAGGATTGCCAACATTAGATTTTACCAGGTCATACTGCTCTGTATAATGCCCATTGTATATAAGGGATAAGTACAGCCCGCTCGTACTTGCAAGATACCCTATCCCACCTAGGTAGACCCATTTGCTGTTATAGAGGCTTGAATCGGTTCCCTTTGTATCCTTACTGAGCAGGTAAGCGAGCTCTGCCATGAGGGTGAACCGGCCAAGCACATAGGTGGCCTCTGTTCCGATGAGTTGGTAGGGGGTATAGATGATGTCTGCTTTTTCTATGTAGGAAAAACTAGAATCATAGACAAAGTTCCCATACCCCATCTGGGCCATGTGTCCTTTATAGTAGAGCAAGCCTACATCAGCGCCTCCAATGCTGGTTCTTCCTCGGGCACCGAACTCGACATACTCTAAAGAGTCGGTTTTCGGCTCCCTGATATCTGCGTTGCTGAATGCTGCAGGAAACAACGACCACCTGTCTTGACCTGTCTTATCCATACTTGCAAGTCCTGCCTTGAATGTCGGCTTGAGGTAGAGCTGTAAGGAACTCTGGTCCTTGTAGATGGTGGAAGTGACCATGAAGGAGGCTCTTTTCATGCTAAAGATATCATCAGAGAGTCCTCTGGAGTAGTCAAAGGCATTCAGGACGTCCACTACGTGCAAGCCGTCCCCTGACCCCCACTCTTCCTTGAGGAGGCCTGCTTTGATGAAACCCCAGTCAAAGAAGGAGGTCACTGAGATGGTGTCTGCATCAAGTTTTCCCGCTTGTGCATCAAAAGAGAGAGCAGCATCTGATGTGAAGGTTGGACTGTCAGCGACTAGATGTAGGCTCAGAAGCTGATCAGAGAAAATCTGGCCATCGAAATATCCCCCAACTGTAGCTCCTAAAGAGCCTGAGACCGAGAGCTTGAGGGCCTTTGTCTCTTCTTCGGTTGCCTCCGGTTCAAATATGTCATCAAAGCCTGCAAAGGCAAAAAGGTTGTCCAGTAGCAGGCTGATCGTTAGGACCACAAGTAGTACACGTTTCATTACGGCCTCCCGGTTTCAAGGAATCTGGTGGTGAAGTAGTCACTGTCCATGGCAATGTCGTACTGGGATTGGAGTATTTCAATTCTCGTGCTGTGCCCACTTGAGATGGTGGTCATGGTGATGATTTTTGGTATCCACTTCCCCTTCACCTGTTCAATCCGTTGTGTTACAAGCTGTTCTTCCAAGGTAGTGCCATCCTTGGAGTAGAAGTCTACCTGCAAGGGGAGGTAGGTATCCTTGTCAACGGTGGTCTCTGTTTTTCCATAGGTCGTTGTATCGATAGGAACAGAGCTGAGCACATAGGTTGTCGCTGTCTCCCCAAGCAGGGTATGGGTAGCCTCATCAGATTCATAGGTGGTAGAAGCCATGTCGGCATAGGAGAAATCACTTCCCATGAAGGAACCTCCTTCCTCATTAGCTGCAATGCGCTTGACCCGCTTGAGGGCAGGAAGGTATATCCACTGGTCTGTCTTGCCCTGGTCATTCTCAACTGCAAGGAAGCGGGTGTTCTTCACACTTGAGGGGGACAGGAATACGGTTATGGAGGATGTCCTGCCATGCTCAGTAAGGGAGAGTGTCTGCAGTCTCCTTGTACGTGCCTGCCCTCCTGAATCCATGAGGGTAAGCACGATGTCGAGATAAGAGCTTTTACTGCTCTGGACCTCCATAACCTTATCCATAATTTCCTGGGGTTGTGGTGCTCCTATGAGTGAGCTCGATAGTATGAGCAGTAGTGTGAGAATGATGGGAATACTCTTTTTCATCATGAGGTTCTCCTTGATTGTGTCATTTCTGGCATGAGCAGCGGGTTTTTTGGTTTGATGTGGAGTAGTAGGACCGGCATGACGGTTAGGCTGCTCAACGATGCAAACACCATTGCTATGCAGAACAAGAGACCCATACTGAAGATGGGAGTGAAGCGGCTGAACAGCAAGCCAATAAAGCCTAGGGTCACAGAAGCTGCGTTGATGAGGATTGCCTTGCCAGTTGTCTTCATCACCTCGGTGAAAACTTCCTCCTGGGGTAACACAGCTCCGAGTCTTACATAGGCAGCAAGCAGGTGTATCGCATAGTCTACCCCGATTCCAATAGCTAAGGCTGCTAACAAGCTGGTGATGATATCAAGCTTGATAGCAAAGATTGCCATGGAGGTGAAGATACCCATGAGCGCAAAGACACAAGGGATGAGTCCGAGGGTAGCCAACTTGATTGAACGGAAGAGCAAGAGCAACAGGATCCAGACTATGATGAGAGCTCCAAAGAGGGAGTAAAGTTGAGATTTGGTGACCAGCTCGGTTAGGGCTAGGCTTATCGCTTCACCTCCACCGATATGTATCGTCCAGCCAGGGGGAAGGGTGGAGATGAAGTGCTCTTCTATGGTGTTTGTTATGTTCCTCAAGGTCGGGGTGTCAGTCTTCAAGAGTCTGATGGTCATCAGAAGTGAGTCGGGCTCGATCGGGTCATTGATGAACTTGCCCAGGTTTCCGTTGTACAGCAATAGGTACTGGGTTATGAGCTGGCTTAGCTCCTCTTCTGTCTGCAGACCGTACTTTGCTGGATCAGAGGGAATCTCGTAGTAGCTTCCATCCTGGGCAATGACCATTGGCTTCTCGACAGCTTCTGGTAGAGGATCCTCTTCGGTCATTGCACCAAAGGAACCTCCAAAAAAGTCAAAATCTGGCTTGGTAGCCTCTGTCTGGAGAGCCTCCCCCTGCTGGGGGCCCATTATCTGGTTCATCCGCTTGATGAAGGGAAGAATACTCTGCACTCCCCCCACATCAGGGCGCTCCTCCAGGCTTCGGGAGAAATCATCCAAGGCCTTGAGCAAGGATGGCTGAAGGACGGATGTGTTATTGTCCTTCTTCACCATAACTGTAAGAATGCCGCTACCTTGCATCTTGCTGTTGTAGAGCTTGGTATCCTGTACAAGTGTGGAGGAGGGTTTGAAAAAATCCAGCATATTGGTTCCAGTGCGGATACGGGGAATGAGCACAAGCGTGGCCACTACGAATACAATCGATAGCCCTACAAGGAACTTACCCTGTTTAGAGACTACATAGATGAAGATGGGCGAGGGATCGAACTTTTCACGGGTCTTCCTGTTTTTCTTCTCTACCGTTGTGTTTGCATAAAAGATACGAAGCAAGGCAGGCAGGAGAAATAGAGCCGAGAGTTGAGAAAGGACGACCCCGATCGCACAGAGAAGGCCAAAAGTCCTGAAAGGGGCAAGGGGGCTGGTAAGCTGGGCAAGGAAGCCTGCTGCAGTGGTTGCCCCTGCCATAATGAGAGGGTTGCGGTTTCTCTTTATCACAGAGTTGATAATCCTCTCCCGTCCTTTCTGGGTCAGCCCTTCATCTGAACTGGAAGCCTCTTCATAGAAGTGGCTGAGGATGTGGATGGTGTATGCGCTTCCTACTATCAGGAGCAGGACCGGTACAAGCATAGTGGCCATGGTAAAGGTAAGGTGAAACACTGCCATAAGTCCAAGCATGAGGCTTGCACTGACCAGTAGACAGCATAGGGAGAGAATAACAGAACGGAACCTGCCAAAGGAAAAGAAAAGGACGATAATGATAAGCAAGCCGACTATAGGTGCGAGGATTGCCAAGTCAGTAAGCAGGTTCTGCTCGATGGCATCGGTCACTACCGGAAGGCCGATGATCGAGAGCTTGAGTTCGTTCAGATCAATTTTTGCTATTTCGGCCTTGATCTGCTCAAGCAACAGTGACAAGTCAGATCCTACGACCGCTTCGACAATGATTGAAGCCATAGTTCCATCGCGAGAGATGAGGTTGCCCTCATAGAGGTCACTCCACTCACCCATACGTGAGCGGAGGCTTCCCAATGCATCAATTTCATTCTTGTCATAGAGTTTCTCAACTAAAAGGCCTTCATCTGTACTGCCTACATGATCAGTATTGGTCAGTGACGTTGCCGAAGAACAGAGTGCTAGAGCCTCTATGGCGCTGGTGACTCTGTCAAGAATAGCAAGGGAGCTTCTCTCAAGTATGGAGGCATCCTTGCTTGAGAGGTTGACCACTATGAGGTCAAGTGAACCAAAGGCCTCCTCGATTGCAGTATTTGTCTGCACTACTGGCTCGTTCTGAGGAATGAACGCATTGGTAGAGCTGTCGATATACAGGTTCCCTATTTGCATCAGGGCGACAATGCTGAGCGACAATATTGCTGTGATAAGCAGCAGGTCTTTGACCTTTCTCCCTTTCATATCCAAATGATAAGCCTTTGGTTTTCTGTTAGGTATCGCCTTCGTAGATGATTTGTCTACCCAGAGGGGATTATTTCAAACTCACCCGTTGGGGTGATTGCCTAACGAAGCGAGAGTAGCAAAAGCAT
>DMAO01000305.1 GCA_003446545.1 Sphaerochaeta sp. | reverse complement strand
TTGATGAGAATGATGTAATCGTGGAAAGGCGGTTGCCATCCTTGCCCTTTTGCCCGGCAAAATCCACGATTACATCATTCTCATCAATTGATCGTATCCTGCCTATTTTGCCTGTGCTGTTCTGGAACACGAAGGTTCCCTTGTCAAAGGCAATGTTGGTTTCAAAATCTTCAATGCTGTGCACGACGTCACGAACCATATTGCTGGTAAGCGCACTGGATTCAAGGCAACTGGAAAGGCGCGAGTGTTTCTTATACTTGGCCTTATAGCTCTTGATGAGATTCTCCTTAGCATATATGTCCTCACGGTCATACTGGAGAGTCTTTTTCTGTGCCTCAATCTGCTTATCCACATTGTGCTTGTTTGCAGCCTCAAGGTCACGTAACAATGCTACGGCAGTACTGCGACTCAAAGAGCCTACCTGGTCTGCTAGGTTCATGAAGTACTCGAAGTTTTCCCCATCGAGTTCCAGCAGGGTGTTGGATATGGCACGAATAGGGGAAGTGTCCTTTCTCTTGATAAGACGGTGCACAGCCTTTCGGTACATGGATATGGCCTTATCGGCATTGTTCTTCTGCTGGGCATGAGCTGCGATCTGTTTGACTATCTCTATCTCATCATAGTCTACCTTTACCAAGCGTTCCCAGACGGAGAACTTCTCTTCTTCTTTTCCGGTTTGTGCATAACTGTTTGCAAGAAGCCTCAAGGCATGCTTGTTCTCTGTCTTGCGTAGGATTTTCTGACAAAGGAAATCGACAAGATTCCACTTCTTGTTCTCTGCGAACAACTCAATGAGGTTGAGCAAGAGTAGGTAGTCTTCAGAGCCTCTGCGCTCAAGTTGGATGGAACCGCTGACATACATTGCTATGATGCTGTTGCGTTCCTTATCCGTCAGATGGGTATCACAGAGATTCTTAGCTTCTGTTTTCTCTTCATCATCCAACTTGCTGATCTGTTCGTCCAGTTCGTTAAAACTCTGAATTGTGTAATTTGTAATGGTGGACCTTGTCCACTGCTCTTCTTTAAGCAAGTTCTCAATTTCCTGGAAACCCATGCCTTCCTCCAAAATATACATAAAATCTATAACGTAAAAGAAACCGGGCAGACCGGGACTCAGCCTGCTCGGATTTATGTTTCATTTCACTGTTGTTACTATACCATAAATTGCGCCTCATAGCAATCGTTATCCATGTAAGATACGAATATGATTATGGTTAGGTGCGTTGCTGAGGATGTTATACGTTGCAAAAGGGTCTGTTTCCTGCTATAACAAATGATATGAACAGAGCACCTATATTATTAGCACCGAGTATGCTTTCCGCAGATTTTTCTCGCATAGCAGAGGAAGTGGAGACAGTAAACGCAAGTGGAGCCTCTTGGGTTCATTTGGATGTGATGGACGGGTCTTTTGTACCTAACATAAGTTTTGGGCATAAGTTCATCAAGGATTTGCGACCTTGCTCGCCCTTGGTGTTCGATGCCCACCTGATGGTGACTAACCCTGAAAAACATGTGGAGATATTCGCCCAGAGCGGATGTGACTACATCACCGTCCACGCTGAAGCGACAGTCCACCTGCATAGGACACTGCAGCTTATCAGAAGCTGTGGATGCAAGGCAGGTGTGAGCATAGTCCCTTCCACCCCTGTTAGCATGATAGAGCAGGTATTGGATATTGTCGACCTTGTTCTGATTATGAGCGTCAATCCAGGCTATGGTGGTCAGCAGCTGATCCCCTCAACCTTGCGAAAGATATCCGAACTGTATCAGATCCGCCTAGATGAGGGCTACGACTATCTTATCAGTGTGGATGGGGGGATTAATTTACGCACAGTGAGGGATGTGGCTTCCTGTGGTACTGATGTGGCTGTCTGTGGCAATGCTTTCTTTTCTGCAGACGACCGCTCCCAGTTTATTGCAGACATGGTCCAAGCGGGAACCCTTGGTCAAGGGCGATGAAAAGTGTCATCCAGCGGGTCACAGATGCTTCTGTGAGCGTTGATGGTGAAAGAGTCGGCCATATTGCAAAGGGGCTGTTAGTCTACTTGGGAATTGAGAAGGGTGACACTGAAGAAACACTAGTGTGGCTCTGTTCAAAGATTACCAAGTTGAGGGTCTTTTCCGATAGCGAGGGGAAGATGAACCTGAGTCTCAAGGAAGTTGACGGTTCGCTTTTGGTGATAAGCCAGTTCACCCTATGCGCTAACCTGCACAAGGGAAACAGGCCTTCATACAATGAGGCAGCCGATCCTGAGGAAGCCTCTTTCCTGTACGAAAAGGCGTTGGAAACCTTTAGGGAGTTAGGTTTCCCTGTTGAAAAAGGGATCTTTGGTGCGCATATGCATGTAACCTACACCAATGACGGTCCTGTTACGTTGGCCCTTGAAGCCTGAGCTGAAGCGACAGGAACAGGTGACAACCTTAGAGAGTAAGAAGATAAATAATTTAGTTTCGAGTAGGAGCATAGCATGGCAAAAAATAAGGAAAAGAGTTTTCCTTCGGATACCTCCCAGAAGCAGGAGGCCTTGGAAGCGGCTAGAGTCCAGATAGACAAGCAGTTTGGAAAAGGCTCGTTGATGAGGTTGGGCGATAACAAGGATTCCTTGGATATCGAATCGATTTCCTCAGGTTCCCTGTTACTCGATGAGGCTTTGGGGGTAGGTGGTTATCCTAAGGGTCGTGTGATTGAAATCTACGGACCGGAAAGCAGCGGGAAGACGACACTGGCACTCCATGCCATTGCTGAAAGCCAGAAGGCCGGGGGCATTGCGGCCTTCATTGATGCCGAGCATGCTCTGGACCCTACCTATGCAAAAAAGCTTGGAGTCAACATTGACGAACTCTGGATCAGCCAGCCCGACAGTGGTGAACAGGCACTGGAAATCTGCGAGTCCCTGGTCCGTAGCGGTGCTGTGGACATGATCGTCGTTGACTCTGTTGCGGCTCTCACTCCCCAAGCTGAGATCGACGGGGACATGGGGGACAGTCACATGGGCCTGCAGGCCCGTCTGATGAGCCAGGCCCTGCGCAAGCTGACCGGCTTGCTCTCCAAGAGCAACACCACCATTGTATTCATCAACCAAATCCGTATGAAGATAGGGGTCATGTTTGGCAACCCAGAGACAACTACCGGAGGGAATGCTCTTAAGTTCTACGCTTCGGTGAGAATTGAGGTACGAAAGATAGAGACCTTGAGCAAGGGAGCCGATGACATCGTCGGCAACCGTATCAGGATCAAGATTGTCAAGAACAAGGTAGCACCACCGTTCAAGAAGGTGGAAGTAGACCTGATGTTTGGAGAGGGCATCAGTTATGTCGCCAGTATTCTTGACGCTTCGGTCAAATACGACCTTATCGAGAAGAGCGGCTCTTGGTACTCTTTCAATGGGGAGAAGATAGGACAGGGTAGGGATAAGTCCATAGAATTCCTCAAGCAGAACACTGACATTGCCATCGACTTGGACAAGAGGCTTAGGGCCCTGATGTTCCCACCAAAGGGTGCGGTCCCTGTACTGGAAGTTGCTTTACAAGCGGAAGCGAAAAAGAATGATTAAGGATGATTGAGTGTAAGAAAGCGTTCTGTCTGCCCGCTTTCTTGCCATACAGCCAATCGTTGGGTATACTCAACCGAACATGGCTCAGATAGTGCAGGAAACACAAAGGGAACCTGATGGGACGGCTTTCCTCCTCGAATCCTTCGAGGGGCCTCTGGATGTGCTGTTATATCTCATCCAAAAATCAGAGGTAAACATCTATGACATTCCAATCTCTGAGATAACCGAACAGTACCTGGAATACCTGAAAAGTGCGAAGGATCTTGATTTGGGCAACCTCACCCAATTCTACAAGATGGCAGCTGACCTTCTCTTCATCAAGAGCAGAATGTTGCTTCCGGTCGACCTTGAGTTTGACGAGGAGTATGAAGATCCCCGTCAGGAGCTGGTCGAACGGTTGCTTGAGTATCAGAAATTCCGCAAATACACCGAATTGCTCACCAATACCGGTGGAAGTTCAGAGATGTTCATCATGCGCAAGGATTCACAATTCAGGCTTCCTTTTGGGGATGAGGAGATCTTCGTCGGGGTCACCTTACAGGATCTTCTCGCTTCCTTTACCAAGATGATGACCAGCATCACCTCAAGCAAGGTATTCAATGTCTATGAGTCGGTGACAGTTAACGAGAAGATAGCCCTGATGCTTGAGCTTTTTGAGACAAAGGCGTATATCACACTGGAAGAGGTCATCGTTCATCTGGACCAGATATTGCACATCGTGTGTGCTTTCATGGCTATCCTTGATGCATGCAAATTCCATCTCATCGTATTGGAGCAGTCAGAGGGCTATTCCCAGATACTCATTCGTAAGCGTACCGATGGTGATGAGGAGTCCTTGGAGGATGCACACGATGAGGATGAATTGGACGCTGAAGGCCTTTATCCCATCAGCGAGGAAGAAGAATCGGAATTTTTCCAAGAAGATACCCTACAAGATGACGAAAGTAGGGTTACAACTGCTGACGGTGGTCGGATAATTCTGTATGATGAGGAGAGTGAAGATGAACAGATCCTCTTTGATGAGGATTAGTATGGAGCGGAGATTTGTCTGATTTGAAGAAAAAGGGTGTGCAACTGCCACTTGTCCAAAGGGAGAGTGGGCCTATACTCAGCATGGAGGCAAGGCTTGCCGAGGCCTTTCTC
>DMAO01000304.1 GCA_003446545.1 Sphaerochaeta sp. | reverse complement strand
CATCCTGCTTGTATTCGTCACAGCTAACCCCTAAGACCCTGCGGTTATTGCAGAGGTTCACCTTTCCCTGCTGGCAGAAAGGGCAAGTGCCGCACCAGATGGTGGAGTCAAAGGTGACACGGTCCCCTTTGGCAAAGTTCTTCACCAGGGCTCCTACCTCTTCAATTACCCCACTGGCCTCATGCCCCATGATGATGGGAGGCTGGCGTCTGCCGGTGGAGCCGTCAAAGCCGTGGACATCACTGCCGCATATTGCCGCTGCCTTGATGCGGACCAACACCTCTGTGGGGCTTTTGATCGTTGGCTTAGGGACATCCATAAACTCAAGTTTCTTGTATTCGGTCATTACCAGTGCTTTCATGCTTTACCTCTGTATCCTTGCACTCGATCCTTGGGCAAGGGCCTCTACCTGGGCTAGTGTGGCCATGGTGGTGTCCCCTGGGAAGGAGGTGAGCAGAGCCCCATGGGCCCATCCGAGTCTCAGGCTCTCTTCTGGGGTTTTCCCTGCCAGAAATCCATAGATGAGTCCGCTGGCAAAGCCGTCGCCCCCTCCTACACGGTCATAGACATCAAGGGAGCAGGTTGGCGCTGTGTATGCTTTCCCATCATACCAGAGCACGGCACTCCAGTCATGGCGGTTGGTCGAGTTGACCTCACGCATGGTTGTAGCCACTGCCTTGATGTTGGGAAAGCGCTCAGAGACGGTGCTCTGCATCGCGAAGAAGGAGGATGGGTCGAGTTTGCCATGGGTGGCAACCTCAGGCCCCTTAAGCCCCAGACCCATCTGAAGATCCTCCTCGTTTCCGATAAGCACATCGACATGTTCGACTATTGAGGACAGAATCTTCTGGGCTACCTCTTGAGGGACTTCACCCTCTTTGGCAATGGAGCGGAAGAGCTTCTCTCTGTAGTTCAAGTCGAAGGAGACAATGGCTCCAGCCTTCTTGGCCTGCTTCATTGCATCGATGATGAGTGTTGGTATGTTCTCCGAGAGGGCAGCGAAGATGCCACCACAGTGGAACCAGCGAACCTTGTTGGCAAAGATTGCCTCCCAATCGAAACTATGTTCGTCCAAGAGGGCAGCTGCCTCGTTGCTACGGTTGTAGAACACCACAGGGGCCCTGAGACCCTGGCCACGGTCACTGTAGACTGTGGCCATGTTAGGTCCGCGTACCCCATCATGTTCGAATCGTTTGTAGATGCCTGTAACGCCCATCTTACGTACTTCACTCTCAATTTTCTGACCAAGGGGGTAGTCGACCATCGCCGAAACCACCGCTGTCTTCTGGCCAAAGGCACGGCTGAGGTTAGCCGCTACATTGAACTCCCCTCCTGAAACATGGAGTGCGAGATTCGTTGCATAGGCAAAGGGAACGACTCCCGGGTCAAGTCGGATGACCAGAGCTCCCAGTGAGACAAGGTCAAAGCCATCAGTATGTTCGGGAAGTACGGATAAAGTAGCCATTGGAAACTCCTATTTCTTATATGCTGTACGTTGTGGATGCGGTATCGCCACCACGGCCTGTCCAGTTGGTGTGGAAGAACTCGCCTCGGTTCCTATCGACTCTCTCATAGGTATGGGCTCCGAAGTAATCCCGTTGTGCCTGCAACAGGTTGGCAGGAAGGCGTTCGCTGCGGTAGCTGTCAAACCAGGAGAGGGCCGCTGAAAGGGAAGGAGTGGGGATGCCATTGAGTGCAGCTGTTGCAACGACAAGACGGAGGCTCTGCTGGTTGGCATTGAGTATTTCTGTGAAGTAGGAATCCATGACCAGGTTGTCCAAGTCGCCCTTCTTCTTGAAGGCCTGGCTGATCTTGTCCAGGAAGGCTGAGCGGATGATGCATCCGCCTCTCCACAACAGTGAGATGCTACTCAGGTCCAAGTCCCACCCGTTGGTCTCTCCTGCACTCTTGATGAGGGAGAAGCCTTGGGCGTACGAGATGATCTTTGCAGCGTAGAGGGCTTTGCCCAGTTCCTGTACGAAGGCTTTCTTATCATGCTTAAGCTCTACGGCCTTGGGAGGGAATGCCTTGCTTGCAGCAATGCGTTCTTCTTTCTGACTGCTTACACTACGGGCAAAGACTGACTCAACGATGAGTGTGAGGGGAACACCAGCATGCAGCGCTGCAATGCCAGTCCATTTTCCCGTACCCTTTTGCCCTGCAGTATCAAGGATGGAATCGACAAGAGGGAAGCCATCCTCATCCTCATAGCCAAGGATGTCGGCAGTGATTTCGATGAGGTAGGAGTCAAGGTCGCCTTTGTTCCAAGTACCAAATACCTCTTGCATTTCGGCATTACTCAGACCCAGATATCTATGCATTACGTCATATATCTCACAGATAAGTTGCATATCACCATACTCGATGCCGTTATGGACCATCTTCACATAGTGGCCGGCTCCCCCGGGTCCTATCCAGTCACAGCAAGGCTTGCCATCAACATGAGCCGATATTGCTTGGAACATATCCTTGATTGCTGGCCAGGCTTTCTTTGATCCTCCGGGCATGATGGAGGGCCCGAGTAGGGCCCCTTCCTCGCCACCTGAGACTCCTGTTCCGATAAAGAGCAGGCCTTTGCTTTCTACCAGGGCCATCCTTCGCTCGGAGTCCTCATAGTTGGAGTTCCCTCCATCGATGATGATATCACCCTTTTCAAGAAGGGGGATGAGGGTTCCGATGGTGTCATCGACGGGCTTGCCTGCCTTAACCATCATCATGACCCTGCGTGGTGTTTCCAAGGAGGACACGAGCTCTTCAAGGCTGTGTGTCCCTACAATATTCTTTCCTTTTGCCCTTCCTTCTGTGAAGGAGTCGACCTTGGATGTGCTTCTGTTGAATACGGCAACGGAAAAACCCTTGCTCTCCAGATTGAGCACCAGGTTTTCTCCCATGACGGCTAAACCGATCAGACCGATAGATGCTTTCATATGCTATGTTCTCCTCAATTCAGATACGCCTCTTTGCGATGACATTTCTCATTTTATTCAGATTCTCGACGCCTAGATTTTTCATCCTTTCCAGGACCTCCACATAGAGGATGTCGATGATGGTCAGTGATACGATTCGGGCAGAGAAGGACTCTGCAACCAAGAGGTTAGTTCCGGTGGCAACATGCAGGACGTTTTCAGTCATCTTAGCCAAGGGTGAGCGATTGTTGCTGGTCAGTACGGCGATGGGGCAGTTGTTGTTTCTGAACTCTTCAGCTATGGCTAGGGTATCATGCCCGGATCCCGTGTGTGAGATTATCAGGGCAATATCGTCCTCTGATGACTGGGAGGCAAGCATCAGCTGCATATGGAAATCTGCTGCATACTGGCAGTTCAAGCCTGTACGGATAAGCTTGTGGTAGGCATCAAGGGCTAGGATGTTCGAACCTCCCAAGCCCATAAGGTAGATGCTCTTTGCTTCTGAGAACTGTTTGCCTACCTGCTGTAGTGCTGTACGGTTGATTCTCTTGTAGGTTTCGTTGAGGGTGTCCTGGGCATTCTTGAAGACAGTGTCGATAGGGTCCTCCTGGTCGGACACCCCTATCTCGAAGACCTGCTCATTGGAGGGGATGGTCTCCCTGGCCAAGGCGATGCGAAACCGTTGGTATCCTGTGTAGCCAAGCTTTCGGGCAAATCGGACCATCGTGGATTCACTGATACCAATCCTATCGGCAAGTTCCTCTATGCTGGGGTTTACCGACTCCTTGGGATGCTTGAGTATGAAGTCAGCAATCTTTTTTTCCTTTGTGCTCAGTGATGCATACTTGCTCTGTATCGTATAGATAGCGCTGACTTCGTTCATGGTACCTTCCTAGTTCTTACCTCCTAGTATAGTATGAAAGAAATATTCATGCAATTAAAAAAAATATTCATTTTAATATTTACAACGAGAAAAAAGTGGGTATAATGAGATTAATGGAACATTCACATTCAAAAGGAGAATGAATAATGAAAACGAAGAACATGTTTGTAGTGCTTCTTGTGCTACTCTGCCTGACCGTGCCTGTATTTGCACAGGGGACTTCGGAGCAGGCGAAGCCAGAGATTCGTGTGCTCTTGGCAAACCACCCCTATGGGGAGCTACTCAAGACAAAGATTCCTGTGTTCGAAGCTCAGACTGGTATCAAGGTAAACTATGAGAGTCTGCAGGAGAGCCAGCTTACCAACAAGCTGACCACCGAGTTTGCAACCAATTCCTCCACCGTTGATGTATTCATGACCCGTCCCCTTCAGGAAGGTCTGATGTTCATCAAGAACGGTTGGTACAAGGCCTTGGACAACTACGATTTCAGCGACTATCCCAGTAACTCTGTTGATATCGGGCGCAAAGATGGTGTTGCTTACATCGTCCCACTTGTAACCGAATGGCAGGTGCTCTATTACAGAAAGGACCTTCTGAAGAAGGCTGGTCTTTCTGTCCCTACCAACTTTGTAGAACTTGAAGCTGCAGCAAAAGCCATGAATAAAGATGGCGTTGCCGGTTTTGCTTCCCGTGGTAAGGGTGCTGCAGCGGTAACCCAGCTCTCCAGTTATGTCTACAACTTCGGTGGAAGGTATCTTGAAGGTGGCAAGGCTGTATTTGACAGCCCAGAAGCCCTTGACGCTATCCGCTTCTATGGCAGGATGCTCGGCACCTACGGCCCTCAGGGCGTAACCAGCATGTCTTGGGAAAATGTCATGCCCGTATTCCAGGCAGGCAAGGCAGCTATGTGGACAGACGCCTCTGTCTTCTATGGCCAGATTGTCGATCCTACCAAGACACAGATTCCTGCTGAGGATATCGGTGTTGCACAGCTTCCCCGTGGACCTAAGGGTGATTCTCCCTTTATCGTAGTCTCTTGGGGTATGGCAATGTCGTCCAAGACCAAGAACCAGGATGCTGCCCAGAAGTTCCTCGATTGGGCCAACAACAAGGACCTTGCCAAGGAAGGCATGCTCTCCAACATCACCATGGCCCGTAATTCTGCTTGGGCTGACAAGGATGTCCGCGCTGTCATGAACCCAGGTCTTGTAGAGACCCAGGCTCATGCTGCCAAGAATGGCTACCCGTTTGACCGTCCTTTCATGAGTTCAGTCGGGCAGGCCAGGGATCTCATCGGTGAAGTCATCATCGAGTCCATCAATACTAAGGGGACTTCCTCGAAGCTTCCTGCCCTTGCTGCTGAAAAGGCCAGGGCTGTTGATGAGCTGTTGAAGGCTGACGGCGAGTACGGCCTCTAAACCATATCAGAGTATCTATGGCCGACCGAGCTCTTCGGTCGGTCACTTTTGCCTACAAGGAGCTTTTCTATGATCCGACAAAGTTTTGTTGAGAGGAACCTGAGGTATCTGTTTCCTCTTCCCGCTGTACTATTCGTAGTGGTTCTCATGGTATTCCCAGTATGCTATACATTTTTTCTTAGTTTTACCGATTGGTCACTTACGAGTGGAAAGCCGTTGAACATTGTCGCTTTTAAAAGTTACATTGATGTCTTGAAGGAGCCACG
>DMAO01000201.1 GCA_003446545.1 Sphaerochaeta sp. | reverse complement strand
GGGTATTGATACCTTTCATTGACCTAATACTCAGATGAACGTATATTTAGGGAAAGAGAGGACAGAGAATGGGAATACGAACAGTTCTCACCAATGGCACAATCGTAACGGGATATGCAAAACTCAAGAATTGCGCTTTATATATTAACGAAGATGGCCTCATTGGAGATATCTTCAACATGCGGCGCTTCGAGGAGAAGAAATTCCCCCCTGACACCCTTATGATTGACATGGCTGGCAGTTACGTCATGCCTGGTTTCATCGATTCCCACATTCATGGAATCGGTGGCTATGGTACTGAAGATTGCGATCCCAACTCCATTCTCGCAATGAGTGATAGACTCGCTGATTTCGGAGTGTCTGCCTTTATGCCCACCGTCTATACCGATGAGCTGGAAAATATGATAGCCAGCACCAAAGCCATTGCCAAGGCGATGGGCAAGGAAAAGGGTGCGAAGATCATGGGGATAAACCTAGAAGGCCCCTTCATATCCTTTGCCCGTATAGGAGCCCAGAACCCCAAGGGAGTCCAGCCGGTAGATTTGGATATCTTTAACCAGCTCATTGATGCTGGAGAAGGCAAGGTCCTGTGCATGACAGTAGCCCCAGAGCTCAAACATATGCGCGAACTTGCCTTGTTAGCCCGTGAAAGGAACATCGTTCTGCTTGCTGGGCACACTGATGCAACCTACGAGAACATCATGGAAGGCATGCAGTGCGGCATATTCCACTCCACACACTTCTTCAATGCAATGAGCCGGCTTCATCATCGCAACCCTGGAACCGTAGGAGCTATCCTGATCCAGAGGGATATGCAGTGTGAGATTATCTGTGATGGCGTACATGTGCACCAGGAGTTGGTGAAAATGCTTCTCAGGGAGAAGCCCTTGGACAACATCGTCATGATAACCGACTCTCTCAGACCGACAAAACAACGACTGGGAGACAAGACTGCAAATGGGATTCCCTGCACTCTTGGCCCTGAAGGGTCCTTTGTCAGCCTAGAGGACCCTACCCTGTTTTTGGGATCTGCACTGACCATGCTGCAGGGCTTCAGAAATGTTGTCGAGTGGGAAATTCCCATACAACAGGCCTCTCAGATGTCCTCTACCAACCCAGCGAGAATCTACTCGTTCTCCAAACAGGGAATGCTGGTTCCTGGCTACAAGGCTGACATTGTGATACTTGACCAGAACCTGCAGATGAAAGGCCTGTTCATCAATGGAGAACTAGTTCGCGACCGTTTCGCATAACCAAAGGAGCCATATGCATGCAATCACTATTTGAAGGCTTGAAAGACCAGAACCTATGGAACTATTTTTATGAGCTCTCCCAGATTCCCAGGGAGTCAGGCAATGAGGAAGGGGTACGCCAGTTCCTCCTGAAGTTTGCGAAAGAGCACAACCTTGAAGCCAATGTCGATACCATAGGGAATGTCATTCTCCGCAAGAAGGCCTATCCAGGTTATGAAGGACGTCCTTCTGTGGCCTTACAGGGACATATGGATATGGTCTGCGTAAAGACAGAGAAAAGCGACCACGACTTCGCCACCGACCCCATCACCTTAGTTCGGGAAGGTGACATCCTACGTGCAAAGGACACTACCCTCGGTGGCGACAATGGCATCGCCGTGGCTATGGCCATGGACATACTCTCAGACACCAAAGCCAAGCACGGACCTCTGGAGGCTATCTTTACCGTAAGTGAAGAGACAGGTCTCACCGGTGCCTTCAACATCGAGAAGAATCTTATCCAGAGCCGGCTCCTGATAAACCTGGACAGTGAAGAGGAAGGGGTGCTCTACATAGGGTGTGCAGGGGGTCTTGAAGTCGATGCCTCGCTCAAGGCTGATATGCAGGCGATTCCTCAGGACTATGAGGGCTTTACCCTTACAGCAAGTGGATTGCTTGGTGGTCACAGTGGTGGAGAAATCCACAAGCAACGTGCAAATGCCATCAAGGCTGTGGCACGCTCCCTCTCTGCTGTAGAGACAAAGATGATCTTCAGCTGTGCAGGGGGAAGCAAGCGTAATGTCATCCCTTCTTCTTGTACCATGAGTTTCGCCTCTCCTGCTTCTGATGCGCAAGCCATCAAACAGGCAGTAAGGAAGTGTGAGAAAGATTTGCAGGAAGAGTATGCCAAAAGCGATCCTGGCATCATCCTTGAGCTTGTGCAAGCTGACCTTCCCAAGCGAGCCGCTTCTGCAAAGCAGAGTGAATCTTTCATCAGAAGCCTCTATATCGCCCCCCATGGAGTCGATGCTATGAGCATGACCATCAAGGGGATCGTAGAGACCTCCTCAAACCTTGCTATCCTAAAATTCTCCGAAGGCGTTTTCTCCGTAACCAGCAGCCATCGTTCATCAATACTCTCCTCCCGTGATGATATTGCTCATAGGATGGGAGAGGCAATGAAGAGTGGGGGGTCTACCGTAGAGTACGTGGGTGGGTATCCTTCATGGAAGCCAAATCCAGACTCTGCCCTTACCAAATTCTGTGCCAAGGCGTATGAAGAGTATTCTGGAAAGAAGCCACAGATTACAGCCATTCATGCAGGACTCGAGTGTGGAATCATAAACAGCAAAGTCCCTGGTATGGACTCAGTCTCATTCGGACCCAACATGTATGATGTACACTCGGTCAAAGAAAGGCTCTCCCTCTCTTCTGTTGAGAATATCATGGGCTTCACACGCCATCTGCTCTCAAGTATTGAGTAGTCATACAGAGTGAAAAAGAGGCCGGTAATTGGAATTGCAGGGACGCTATCAGAACCCCCAGTCTCCTCTGCTTTCCAAGACATTCAACGTGACTTTACCAATGAGGCATATACAACCTCTTTGGTAGAGGCAGGGGCAACACCGATTCTTCTTCCTTCTGTAGTTTCAGAAGTGGTGGCGCTTCTTTCGTTGTGTGATGGCATCCTGCTTCCAGGGGGCTTTGATATTGATCCGGATCTCTACGCCCAAGAGAGAAGCCCACTCTGTCAGAAAACAATGGAAGACTCTGATCTGTTCCAGTTGGAACTGCTCAGAAGTGCATATACAAAAGGCATCCCGATACTAGGCATTTGTAAGGGATGCCAACTAATCAATATACATTTCGGAGGGACTCTCTTCCAGGACCTCTCCCTGAGTGGAGAAAAAGGATCTGTCCATGCAACAAAGCAAATTGACACACCCTTCTTCCATACAGTAACCCTACAGAAAGAGTCCAAGCTCCATACCATCTTCGGTTCTTCAACCTTGGAGGTGAACTCATTCCACCATCAAGGCATTGATCTCTTGGGCAGAGGCTTGGTAGCCACTGCCCTTTGTGAGGATGGGTTCATCGAAGCCATTGAACAGAAAAGCGGCCCTTGGTGCGTAGGTGTACAGTGGCACCCTGAAGCCATGATGATGACCTCTAAGGGTATGTTGCCACTGTTTTCAGCGTTCGTTGAGGCTTCTAAGCCTCTTTAATCTGCTTTGCCATCTCCTTGGCCATCTCATAGGCACGTCTCTTGTCCTCTTCTGAGGCAGCGCCCTGAAACTCAACTACTCCAACATAATCCAGCTTCATGGCTTCTAAGAATATATCAAACTGCTTCTGAGCCCCACCGGACCAGCCAAATGATCCGAAACGCATGGTCTTTCGTTTCTGCACATGACTGCGTTCAAGGATATCCAGGATGTGGTACATCGGAGGGAACATCTTGTACTCATAGGTAGGCATACCGATGACCAGGCCTTCTGAACGCCAGACCTTCTCAAGGACAAAGGACTCATGGGTCTGGGGAATCTCCAGGACATGAACAGGAATGCCTTCGCTTTCAGCCCCTTCAACAATGAAGGGAACCAAAGCCGCCGTATTGCCATACATGCTTGACCAGACAACGGTGATTTCCTTCTCCCTTGGCCCATCCATATAGGTAGCCAGTGTCTTGTACCAATTGATGATCGTAAGGGGCTCTTCCCTCCATACTACACCGTGGCTTGGCGCGACCTGCTTGATGGTGAGCCCTTCAAGCTTTGCAATACCTCTCAGGACAAAGGGGGAAAAGGAGGAGACAACATTTGTATAGTACCGTTCGGTCTCCCCTGAAAGCAGTTCCAGTTCCTTTTTGGTAAGTTGATCATCGAAACAGTGGTCGTACTGCCCAAACGATCCGAAGGCGTCACAGCTGAAAAGGATTCCATCCTCTACGGCATAGGTCATCATAGTCTCGGGCCAATGGATATTAGGGGTCATGATGAACTGCAGGGTCTTCCCTCCGAGGTCGATAGTTTCCCCATCCTTGACAGATCGTACATTCTTTTCAATAGAATAGAAGTGCTTGATAAGGGGTACTGCCTTTTCGGAGCAGAGAATCTCAACATTTGGGTGCTTCTCAACAAATAGTGCCATGACACCAGTATGGTCTGGTTCCATGTGATTCAGGATCAGGTAGTCAAGCTGGCCGTCTGAAAGCCCTAACTCATTGAGCTCTGCATCCACTATTTCAGCGGCTCCATCCCAATCCTTTACCAGGTCAATCATGGCATTCTTCTCTGAGCCCTTTACCACATAGGCGTTAAGCATGACTCCATGGGGAATTGGCCATATGCCTTCAAATAAATCTCTGTTGCCGACTTTTGCTGCAACACGATATATGCCATCAGTTAGTGTATCAGGTTTCATAGTATTCTCCTTCATTCTTAAAGATACTGTAAAAAAGGCTTCAAGGGAATCGGTCAAAAGTCTAGGGAGTGAGGTCAGCTCTTCTTTGCAAAGAGAAGATATTCTGCTGGTGCTCTTTCCAGGTGGGCAGGTGTTTGGTAAGGAAGGCGTGGAAAAAGGGGCCATGGTCAAAGTGCACCAGGTGCGCCATCTCGTGCAACACCAGGTAGGAGAGGTCTTCATCTCCCAAGCTTGCCGAGCGTAGGGAAAAGTTGAGATTTCCCCGTGAGGAACAGCTGCCCCACCTTTTTTTAGAATCCCTGATGGTAACAAGAGGAACATCGAGGTTGAGCCTATCTGCCCAGGTTTTTACCAGTGGATCTATTCGTTTCCTTGCAGATTTTCGGTAGAGCTCTTTCAAGGCATGGGAAATAGCCTCCTTATTTGGTGCGATGCCTACATAGGTAATTGCGAAGACTCCATCTTCAAGGGTAAGGGTATCCCATTGGCCAGGTTGGAGAGATAGGGTGTGAGCCTTGCCATGTAAAAGGAAGGTATCACCATCCTTCCAGGTATGCCCATACAGCTCATGTTCCTGTTTCTGAATGGCAATGGTTTTCTCAAGTTTCTTCTGGTTAGCCCTGATAACTCTTTCTACTGAGCCCACCGGTTCCCTAAAGGGTGCACTTACCCTGACATCCCCATTGCCCAGCACCCGGACAGTTATGTTCTTGCACCGTCTGAGGCGGGACAAGGTATAGGTAATCGTACCCACTTTACCGACTGTTTCCATTTTGATACAGTAACTCCTATGCAAAAGATACATCCCATGGTACTGCATTTGCTTCAGGATATTCCATACGTTTCTTTTCCCAATCTTCCAAAGGAGGGGGAAAAGGCCATCGCAATGATGCTTACCCATTTGGACAATGCCCCCACAGGCAGTGAAGCTTGTCTGCATATCTCTAGCGTTCTTACTCCTTTAGAGGGAGGATATCAGGAGCCTCCTGGGGAGGATATGCGCCTAGCGGTGGAAAAGGGAGAGATACACCCCTACCCTAAGGGTGATTTTTGTATCGCATCAGGTTCCTACCAATTCATACAGCTTCACATCGAAGCCCAGGCTGGGATACTAGCGAAGCAGCTTGAAGAGATTCTCAGTGACGGTCCTTCGGTAATATACCTTCGCATCCTCAAGGAGAGTGTCCTCGAGTTGATCGTCCAACTCCTGTTCAAGCCTTAGAAGAAGAGTGGAATAAGTAGTGGTGCGACCAGGCTCATCACCACCCCATGGTAGATGCTGGCGATGATAACCTTCGATCCAAAGTGACTGGTAAGCAATACCAGCGTCACATCCATGCTTGTTGCCCCTGCAGTACATACAGCAGGATAGAAATAACGCCTGCCCAACCTACCAAACAGGGGAATGAGGAAAAAGGCAAAGCTTTCTCGCAAGAGGTTTACCAAAAAGGATACCGATCCCAAGACAGGATAGCCCAAGTCACTTATGAGAATGCCCGAAAGCGAGTACCAACCGAAACCGCTCACCATGCCTAGGCCTTCCCTAATGGTGTACGGGGTAACCAGCGGGGTCAGTAGGGCTCCGAGATAACTTCCAGCTATGGTGAACAGGGGCAACAGCAGTACTGTCTTGTCTGATAGGATTCCCTTGAAACTGATATTCTTCTGCACCAGAGACATCCCGACAAAGAACAGCATACCATAGAGCAGATACCTTACCAAAGAACTGTCATACCACCCGAACAGGGGTGTAAAAAGTCTAAGACTCAATCCAAGAAGCACAATACCAACCAAGAACAGGGGTTCCTTCAGGACATCCCAAATGCGTCTTAGCCTACTTTTCTCTTTACGTGGGGCTATGTCGATTCCTAAGGATACCTCTTCAGGTGAGACAAAAACAGAAGCCCCAAGAGCGAATACAATGGTCCCCAGCACACTGATAAGGGTCAGAGTCAGGGCTGAGAGCCCTATGGTCCCAAACTGGCTTGTTATCCCTTCGATACTGCCGGTGTTCACTCCCATGAAGAAGAGCAATAGCCAGACGAGCAAGGTCTGACCAAGGGAAGCGGTTCTAATGAACCGTTTTTTTCCCAGCAATCTGGAGGTACCTACGCCACAAAGTAGGGCAAGGGACAATTTTCCAAGGTATATAAAGGTATCCATGTTGGGAAAATGTATAGTAATCCTTGCGCTATGTCAAATTCCCTTGTTTCTCCGGCCTCTCTTGAGTATAGTTGTTCTCATGATTGCAGAAAAACTGAGTGACACATTCCACCGACTCACCTTCTCCGATGGTCGGCAAATAATCCTTGTAGGAACTGCACACGTCTCAAAAGAGAGTGTAAATGAAGTTTCTGGGTATATCGACAGCGAACAGCCAGACCATATCTGCCTAGAGCTTGATGACGGTAGATTCAAAAACAAGGAAGAAAAGAGTTCTTGGTCCAATATGGACATCAAGAAGGTGCTCAAGGAGGGCAAGGGATTCCTGTTGGTAGCCAATATGGCCCTTGCCTCTTTCCAGAAGCGCATGGGCAACCAGACAGACAGCGCGCCCGGCGAGGAGATCCTAGGGGCTGCGCGCATTGCAAAGGAGAGGGAGATTCCCTACTCCCTGTGCGACCGTGATATTCAGATAACCTTCAAGCGTGCCTGGAGGCTATCCAACCTTTGGAACAAGGCAAAGCTGATCGCCACCATCATCTCAGCAGTCTTTAGCAATGAAAAGATATCCAATGAGGATCTTGAAGAGTTGAAGAAAAGCGACGTCATGCAGAGCATGATGGATGAGATGGCCAAGGAACTTCCCTCGGTAAAGGCTGTCCTCATAGACGAGCGTGATCGATATCTTGCAACCAGCATCTACCTCGCCCCTGGGGATAAGAAGCTTGCCGTCATCGGGGCAGGACACCAGAGTGGCATCATCAAGACCATGGAAAAGCTGGAAAGCGGTGAAATGGAAACAAACCTTGATGATATTACTGACTCACCCCCAGCCGGAAAGGCAGGGAAAATCCTTGCCTGGGCATTCCCCATCCTTATCATAGGAATCTTGGTCTATGGGTTTGTCAACTTCGGACAGCAGGAGGGCATCAAGATGTTCGGCTACTGGCTGGCGGTGAACATGTCCTTCACAGCCCTTGGCGCCATTCTCTCCCTCGCCCACCCTCTGAATACCCTAGTGAGCATATTGTCAGCACCCCTAACTAGCCTGCATCCAGGCATTGGGGTCGGGATGGTAAGCGGCCTTATGGAAGCTACCCTTCGTAAGCCCAAGGTTAGGGACTTTGAAAACCTCAGTGACGATGCGATCGCCTTCAAGGG